>JBFZEW010000272.1:0-3553 GCA_041306665.1 Spirochaetota bacterium
CATTTATGAAATAATTATCAACATAATCGAACACTCTATTCTGCCCGAAAATCAAAAGCCAGAAACAAAAGTTAAAATTTATGAAAAAGACGGAGTATTGATTTCTGAAATTATTTATTACGCTGAAAGGTTCGACTACACGACTCAAAAGCTTCCTGACCTGAGCAAACATTTTAAATCCGGACAGAATCATGGACTCGGCGTATACATTATAAGAACACTAATGGAGCAGTTCTCCTATTCATACCGTAATTACAGAAACAAAATTATAATGAGTAAAAAAATCAGATAGAATCCCACATGTTTCTTTTGTCTATCAGATCAAAGAAACTTTTTTCGAACATGTCTATTTCATCGTAATTGGGCGTTGACGGATCACCGCGAAAAAGTACAATATATTTTGAAATATAAAGCAGAGCTTTTCTAATCTGACCGGAACGAATCGAACACACAACCTCATGATAAATCAAAACAGCAACGCTTTCCATTATATCTTTTTTAAAGCCCTTGTGCATGAAATCAATACTGTCTATCATGGGATAAATGCATTTGTGCAGATTAGGATCTTTCGGAGTTGAAACTCGCAGCAGATAGCCCATGATATCTTTTTTTACCTGGCCGGGAGTTTTCCCTTTAATTGTGTTTTGAAGTTCACGGATCAATGAATCGGAAAGTTTTCTTTCTTTTTCAATGTCTTCGGCATGCTGTTTTGTCATCTCGGCAAGCTCTTTGAATTCGCCTTCAGAAATGTTTTCAATCTCCTGTTCAAATTGCTTGTTTGCTTTTTTAAACTGGAAATCACTGAAATCTTTGAAAGGTTTATACAGAAGATTTACAAACTGAAGTGCTTCTTCGGAATAAGCAGTATCGGAATTTTCTTTAATTACTTTCAGGAAAGCAAGGGAAATATTACCAGGAATTGACAAATCAAGCTGGCTTTTTGAAACAGATTTTACAATTGCGTCTTTGTATAAAGAAGCAATATCTGATAAATCACCCTTTTCTTCTCTTTTCCGGATTTTTTCAATTATTACGGCAATATCTTCATAATTTTCCGAATTAGACCATGCTGAAAGAGGAATGACAAGATATTTATGATAATAATTTCTGCCATATTCAGCCAATGATTTTATTATTTTAATGTAGTTATTTACAAGAGGCAGTCTAATCTGCTCAACATAGTTATCCATATTTTTCCCAGTCAGTATGATTCTTTTAGCAAGAATGATTTATTTTATATTGTCAATGACATTTTTATTGACATAACTGACGCTGCTAATATTATAAAAGCATTATAGAAAAAAACAAGGAAACAGACATGAAACTGAATATACGCGCTTTTGCGCTGTCTTTTACAATTCTGGCATCAGTACCGTTCATCGTAATTTTCATCTGGTGCTCTGTCAACGGTTTCGGCTCTCTTGTCGTGCAGATTTTCGAGTCACTGCATCCTTCCGGCGGCTACTCAATAATTAAAAACATGAGCGGCGCATTTACCGCGAAACTTCCTGGAATCGCGATCAACTCAATCTACATTCTGATCGATTCTTTCATTTCGGCGTTTGTTTTTGCCTCTTTTTACAACTTTTTCGCAAAAATTATGAATAAACAGGGTAAAAACTAAGGCATTGCTGAAATGAAAAAAAAACTGACCAATGTGCGCAGAGTTAAAATAGGTCTTGCGGTTAAGATTTCAGCCGTAATGATTGTTTCCGTAATTATCACTTCTTCAATAATAAGTCTTGTTGTAATCAGACAGAATCTTGACAGCATTCAAGGCGAAATGAAACGCCTGGGATCGACAATACTTAAAGCAAGCTACAGCGACGCGGAAAAATACTTCAACAACATCCGCGCGATGAAAGAAACGGATGATGCTGAAAAGAAAAACGAATTCGAAAAACAATCTGCAGAGAACATCAAGACTATCGCAGGCTATTACGCCGGTCTTGTCAGTGAAACAAAACTTCTCGACATCTGTTATCTGATTGAAAACACGTACACTCCTGAATCCGCGTGGGATGACAACAAAAACAGCGATTACATTTATTTTGAACGAAACCAGGATAAAATTAAATTCAGAAAAAACACCGATGACCCGCTTAAATTTTCAATTTACCATTTTTACATGGACACCATATCCATTGAGCCTGAGCTGGTTTTTTCGTCTTCCGGAACAAAAGATAAAGAAGATTTCGTAATCATCGGCTACCCTGTTTTTCTTAATAATTCAATAAGAAAGATTTACATCAATTTCAATGAGTTCATAAAAAACAGAGAGTTCAACACTGGTATCCCAACGGCAAAAAGCAATACGGTTAAAAAGACTGATTATTCGCAGGCTGAAAAGGAATATGCTGACATTTTTATCAAACGCCTTGCGTATTATAATAATACAACTTTTAATTATTCTCTTGAAATTAAATCTGATAAAGATATTGAGAAACTTCAACTTTTTCTTCAGTATTATTACGCCAATTATCGTAAATTGAATAAATCAGACAGAAAAGCGATTTCTGAAAAATTTATTCAGTCTGTGAAGCAATCATCTAAAGACGGACTTATAGATCTTATTTCACTTAAAAATATTTACACTAAACTGACCGACGGCTATAATCTTGAAATTGATAGTTCAATTAAAAAAGACGAACAGTGGAAATATATTTTCCAGATTGCCGAAAAAAACAAAATCGCAAGAACAACATCACTTCCAATTGAAAAACTCGCATTGGAAAGTTACAGATGCGACCTGCAGGGAATTATCGGTCTCTTCCTTTTAAGATCAGAATTTTTCAAAGAGATTTATAAAAACAGAATGGATATTATCAATCTTGCGATCAGCATCGCGTTGCGATGCATTATTATCGCGCTCTTTCTTCCTCTAGGCATCATACGAAGTGTCAATAAACTGGCACTTGGCGCCGAAATAATCGGACATGGCAATTTTGATTATCAAATTTCAATTAAAGGTTCCGATGAACTTGGAAGACTTTCAGATATTTTCAACATAATGACGCTGAATCTCAAAAAAGCGCGGGACTCAATAATCGAAAAACAGAGAATGGAAACTGAACTGAAAACCGCGGAGCAAATTCAAATAGCTCTGCTTCCTGAAACGTTTCCTGAAATTAAAACAATAAAGTTCGCAGCTTATTACGCGGCTCAAAGCGAATCAGGCGGAGATTATTACGACGTTATTCAGCTTTCAGATGATAAAATCGCGATTGTCATCGCGGACGTTTCAGGGCACGGAGTGGGATCAGGTCTTGTAATGGCAATGACGCGGACGCTTATACACACATATTCCGATAAAATTAAATCTCCGTACAACCTGATGATGATTATCAATGAATATCTGCATCAGAATACGGCAAGTAATTATTTCGTTTCAATGTTCTACGGCATAATCGACATTCAAAGCCGGAAACTTTCATACATTAGCGCCGGGCATACACCGGGAATGCTGAAAAGGAAAAACATCATTAATGAAATTCCCGGCGGAGGAATCGCGCTTGGAGCGGTTTCCAATGAATCATTCAACAGCATCATTAAA
>JBFZEW010000273.1:0-5411 GCA_041306665.1 Spirochaetota bacterium
TGTTGATACCACAGGAGCGAGTATTGATTTTCTCGAAAGCATTCAGAAGATGGATTCCGTTTTTGCTGCTTTACACATTCAGGGCGAACATTCCTATGTAGTCGAAATAATTGCTGAAAATTACGCTGATTATAAAAATAATCTTAATGTTATTAAAAATTTAGATTGCGTTATACGTGTTGAAACGCAGGAAGTTATTTCGGTTCTTAAATACCGGGGTGAGATTTCCGATGAGAAAGGTAATTTACTTTTCCCTGAAGAAGACACAAGAATGATGTATACACTTTAATAAAAGGAACCAGTAATGAGAAAATTGTTTTTATTTTTAACAGTTATTTGCACACTTGTTTCTTGTTCAACTTTCATTTCAAAGGAAACTGAGCAGAAACTTACATTGCAATATGAAGTACCGGTATTTGTTATGATTAAAGATCTTGATATTAAAGGCAAAATTGTTTTAAAAAAAGGTGAAACTGTAAAATTGCTTCTGAATATCAAAAGTTCACAAATGTCTGATAGCACAATCAAAGTTTATGCTTACAAGTACGTAAATGAAGAATCTCTTCTAAAGTCGGAACGATTTCTCATGATTTACCTGTTTGATACTTCTTTTACTGTAACTGATCAGTCAACAGTTGAAAAAGATTCACTTGACGGTCCGGTTTTTGATGAAAAAAAACTGGATAATGAAATCCGTCTGTATGTAACAGAAAAAAAATAAGGATATTTTTATGTTTAATGGAGTTTATACGGCGCTGATCACGCCTTTTAAAAATGATGTTGTTGATTTTGATGCGCTTTCAAGTATCATCGAATTTCAAATTGCTTCAGGAGTTACCGGTCTTGTTCCCGTAGGAACGACAGGAGAATCTCCTACCGTTAGCCATGAGGAACATATTGAAATTATTAAAAAAACCGTGGAAATTGTAAACAAACGCGTTAAGGTTGTTGCTGGAACAGGATCAAACAGCACGAAAGAAGCGATTTATCTTACCGAATGCGCCGCAAAGGCCGGTGTTGATGGGGTTTTACTTGTTAATCCATATTACAACAGACCTCCGCAGCATGCGTTGATTGATCATTTTTATACAATTGCGAAAGCTGTTGATGTTCCGATCATGCTCTATAACATTCCCGGAAGAACAGGTGTGAATTTTTTACCTGAAAGTGTTGCCGAGCTTGTTTCTAAAGCTTCTAACATTAAGGCAATGAAAGCCGCATGCGGAGATATCATACAGATTATGTATTTATATGAGCTTTGCGGTGATAAAATTGAAATAATGTCAGGTGATGATAATCTGTTACTGCCGCTGCTTGCTGCCGGTGGAACTGGTGTTGTTTCTGTTCTGTCCAATGTTATGCCTGCTGAAGTTGTAAAAATTGTGAATCTTTACAAATCGGGAAAAATCGAAGAATCTCGCAAGGAATTTTACAGAATTCTCCCGCTTTGCAGGTTAATGTTCATGGAAACTAATCCTATTCCGGTTAAAGCTGTCATGAGTAAAATGGGATATTGTTCAACTGAAATACGTAAACCGCTTCTCCCTCTTGCGAGCGGAAAACTTGATCAGATCGTGAATGCATTTGCGAAATATGGTAAAAAGTTATGAAAAAATTCGGAATTTGCGGTTATGGCGGACGCATGGGTCAAACTATTCATTCGATAATGGATGAAAAAGAAATTGATCTTGGTTGCGCCTTTGATATTGAGTCCTCACCGATTTTTGGAACTGAAGTTTTTCCAGGTGTTAAAGTTTCGGCTATCAATGTTGAATTAGTGAGAAATTGCGATGTTGTTATTGACTTTTCATCTCCTGTTGCCACAATGAAGCTTCTTGACGCTTGTATTGCTGCAAAAAAAGCAATTGTTATAGCCACGACAGGACTTGATGATGAACAAAAAAATAAAATCACTTCCGCGGCGGATAAAATACCTGTTTTTTATACTCCAAACCTGTCAGTCGGAGTGAATCTTCTTTTTAAACTTGTTGAAATGGCTTCAGCGTCAATTCCTGATGGATATGATATTGAAATATTCGAAGCTCATCATAAATTTAAAAAAGACGCGCCATCCGGTACGGCTTTGAAACTTCTTGAAATTGTAAAGAAAAACTGCGCGAGGCTTTCAAATGCGTCTTCGATCTTCGCGCGTGAAGGAATTACCGGTGAAAGAACACAGAACGAAATCGGAATGCAGGTAATGCGAGGCGGCGATATTGTCGGAGAGCATACTGTATTTTACACGGGAATCGGCGAGCGTATTGAAATTACTCACCGGGCTACAGACAGAAGAACTTTCGCCGAAGGCGCTGTTAAAGCTGCTGAATTTGTCGCAGATAAAAAACCTGGACTGTACAACATGTTCCACGTACTTGGGTTTTAGGGGAATATATGTCAGATAAAAAACCTGGCAGAATAAGTGATATTGATGATCATGAAGCTGTCAGTGAACTTTTAAAAGAATACAATGAAAATCCGTTTGATCCGGACAAGAAAACTCCTGCCGATGTAATGCGGATTTTCTTTTTAAAAAATGTTCCGATTATTCCGGTGATTTCCCGCAGAAACGTTCTTCTTGGCGTAATCACGCGAGAAGCAATTACTGCCGAAATGAGCGATATTGACCGCTTTGCCAGTATTAAAATTGACCGCTTTGTCACGAAAATCGCGGCGAAAATGTCTTTTGATCAAATTCTGAAATATATCACGCATACTTCCGAATTCACGGTTATTAACATATTCGGTGAGATTCAAGGAACATGGTCAAGGCTTGAACTTCTTGCGGCATGTGAAAATGCTGTTCTCGGTAAAACTGATTCGGAATCTGAAATAAACAGCAACCGTGAAGATCAGGTCATGGAATGGATGATTTACATGATACTTGAACACATTCCGCGTCCGCTTTATGCGATGAATGACAAAGGCAAAACTGTTTTTTATAATAGTTTTTTCGAAGATATTATTCTTAAAGATTCAGGTCTTGAAGAGATAAACATAATGAAACTTGAAAAAAGTCTGAATGATAATTCAATCAATGATTATTTTTTTAAAGATAAAGAAAAAAAAGACATGTATTTTTACAATAAAGAATTCAAGTTTTATTATGAAAAAATTCCAATGTATAGTCAGGAAAAGGCCGTCGGTTTTCTTATTTATTGTCCTGGAGAAACCGCTGAAAGTTTGACTGAGACTGAACTTCTTACTGATACGAAGATGAATTTTATTGAAAAAACTGAAGCATTTGAGAGACATTTGCTCGTAAAAGTTATTCAGGAAAAAAAGATGAATCTGGGTGCTGCTGCGAAAGAATTAAATATAAATGAGAAAGATCTGGTTTTAAAGCTGAAAAAACATAATATTAATTTAAAAAATTAGTAATATATTACTTGACATGAAATCACTGCTGTGCAATTTATTGGCTGTTGCGTTATAAACCCCGATTTGTTTATCCCTTTGGCGGTAATATAAAGAATCTGCTCGGTTGTTCTTAAAAAAAAGATTTAAATATTATTCTGTATAGGTTGTTAAGGGAAATTTTACCAATATTTAATTGATAAGGAAATTATGGAAGAAAAAGATCAGATTGAAGAAACACTTGGAAACGATTCAGTGAGCAATCCTGTTATAAATGAAGATGACGCATTGACAATTACGCCGGAAGCGGATATTAGCGGACTGCCCTATGTTGATAACAATATTGAAACAATAAGTGAAGTTGAAGATAACGACAATTCTGATTTTGAATCGGACAGCGGGTCTGAAGTTGAAGGCGAGAATGCATCGGAAGCTGCGGATAGTGTTTCAAAATCTGCTGCCGATTCGGACAATAAAGACCGCTCTTCAAAATCAATAAAAATCAAAAAGAATTTTAAAAATAACCGTCCGCACAGAAACAATAATTTTGCAGACACTCTTGACCTTGCCGAACTAAAAACCAAAACTATTACGGAAATGGTAGCTATCGCAAAAGGAATGAATCTTGAAGGTATTTCCGGTTTAAAAAAACAGGATCTGATCTTCAAAATTCTTAAACACCAGACTGAATTAAACGGCCATATTTTCGCGACAGGAGTTCTTGAAATTCTTCCTGACGGATATGGTTTTCTCCGTTCGCAGAACTATAATTATCTTCCAAGTTCAGATGATATTTATGTTTCGCCTTCGCAGATCCGTCTTTTCAGTTTAAAAACAGGGGATACTGTAACTGGACAAATTAGGCCTCCTAAAGATAATGAAAGATTTTTCGCTCTTTTGCGTGTCGAAGCGGTGAACTATGAAAACCCTGATTCTCTGAATCGTCGAATTCTTTTTGATAATCTAACTCCAATTCATCCGAATCAGCGAATAAATCTTGAAACTACAAGCCATGCTTTTGACATGAGAATTATAAATATAATGACTCCTATCGGTAAAGGTCAGCGCGGACTTATTGTTGCGCCTCCTCGAACCGGAAAAACAGTTCTTCTTCAGCGTATTGCGAACGCAATCACGACAAATCATCCCGAGGTTTATCTCATTGTTCTTTTAATAGATGAGCGTCCGGAAGAGGTTACTGAGATGCAGCGTTCAGTAAACGGAGAAGTTGTAAGTTCAACGTTTGACGAGCCCGCGCAGCGACACGTGCAAGTAGCGGAAATAGTTATTGAAAAAGCTAAACGTCTTGTTGAACACAAGAGGGATGTCGTAATTCTATTAGATTCGATCACCCGTCTGGCTAGGGCTTATAACCAAGTTGTACCGACTTCCGGTAAAATACTTTCGGGAGGCGTTGATTCAAACGCGCTTCACAGGCCGAAAAGATTTTTTGGAGCTGCGAGAAATATTGAACAGGGCGGAAGTCTTACAATTCTCGCGACAGCGCTGATTGAAACTGGAAGCAGAATGGATGAGGTTATTTTTGAGGAATTCAAAGGAACCGGTAATTCAGAACTTCATTTGGACAGAAAACTTGCTGAGAGAAGAATTTTCCCGGCTCTTGATATAAATAAGGCAGGAACAAGAAGAGAAGAACTTTTGCTTGACGAAGAAGAGCTTCAGAAGTTATGGGTATTAAGAAAGTTTATTTCAACAATGAGTTCAAGCGAAGCAGTAGAATTACTTGTTGACAAGATGAAGGCAACTAAAAATAATAAGGCGTTTTTCAGAGCCATGAATTCAAATTCATAAAGGAGATTAAAATGAAAGAAGGTATTCATCCAAAATATGAGGAAACAGTTATTAAATGTGCTTGCGGCAATGAAGTTGCTACGAAATCAACTGTAAAAGATCTTCATGTGGAGATATGTTCAGCATGCCACCCTTTTTATACAAAGGAAAATAAAACTGTTACAACAACAGGACGTGTTGAGAAATTTAAGAAAAAATATCAGATTAAATAATATTTTGATAAAAAAACCGGCTAAGCCAGATCG
>JBFZEW010000274.1:0-2536 GCA_041306665.1 Spirochaetota bacterium
CATCAATGGTAATCGTTGATTATGAAACAACAATCGACGGGACATTGCTTTTATCTGTGATAGAAAAATGGAAAATAAATTTCATTCAAGCTACACCTTCAACCTGGACATTGCTTTTTGAAGCAGGCTGGAAAGGAAATTCAAAAGTCAAAATGCTTACCGGCGGTGAAGCACTTACACAAAATCTTGCTGCAAAAATGATTGCTGCAGAATCGGAAGTATGGAATATGTATGGTCCGACTGAAACAACAATATGGTCATCATTAATGAGAATCACGAATGCTGATAAAGAACCTTTGATAGGTAAACCAGTCGCTAATACATCATTTTATGTTCTGGATAAAAACAATAGAATACAACCAGTTGGAATACCGGGGGAACTGGCAATTGGAGGTGCAGGTTTAACAACAGGATATAATATGCGTCCTGAATTAAATGCGCTTAAATTTATTAAAATTAAATCACCAAAAGGAATTGAAAGAGTATATAAAACCGGAGATCTCGTTCAATTGTGTTCTTCAGGAGATTATAAATATCTGGGTAGAATTGATTTTCAGGTTAAGATACGCGGTTTCCGAATTGAGCTTGGTGAAATAGAAAATATTATGCTGAAATATTCCGGTATTCTCGAAGCTGCATGCACCGTATTGACAAGGTCGGAAACAGATAAGCGTCTGATTGCATATTATCGTTCTGAAACATTTATTAATGAAGAGAGTCTTAAGAAGCATTTAAGAAAAAATCTTCCGGAATATATGATGCCCTCACATTATATGAAAGTAGATCTTTTTCCGAAAACCGCAAACGGAAAAACAGATAAAAAAGAATTTCCAATACCGGATAAGATTGATGTATCAGTAGCAAGTAAATCAATCGAGCAGCCAGTATCGCAGCTTGAAAAAGATATGTTGGCTATTTGGAAAGAAGTTCTTGCGGTAGATGGCTTCGGAATTAAAGACAATTTCTTTAATTTGGGAGGGCATTCACTTCTCGCAGGATTATTGATAAAAAAATTGAATGAAAAATTTAAACTAAATCTGCAGTTGAGAGATTTATTTTTATATCCAACTATCGAAAGTTTGGCAGCCTCAAAAAAAGAGGTTCAACAAATCAATATTCCACTAATGTTTCCAATTCAGACAATAGGAAATAAGTGTCCTTTTTTTCTAGTTGCCGGAGTTTATGAAAATCGTTATTATGAAGGAGACGGTGTATCAGAATATGAAAAGGATTTTTTAAGATATTTTAACAATATTTTAGTGATGGTTGGAAAAGATAGACCTGTTTATGGGCTTCGCCCACAGGGAATTCTTAAGAATGAAAATTTTCATAAAAGTGTTGAAGATATGGCAGAAGAATATGTCCGGGAAATTAAACTGATTCAGCCGACTGGTCCCTATATCATCGGAGGTGAATGTCTTGGCGGAAATGTTGCGTATGAAATTGCACAGCAGCTGAGAAAAGCCGGTGATGAAGTATTTAAACTTATTTTACTTGATACTTATAGAATGACTCCATCTTTCGAAAAAAATTATCGTTTTTATGAAAGAATGAGGATTATTAAAAATGACATTAAAGATATAGTTGGACTTTCCAAAAAAGCAGATCAAAAATTAGTTAATAGAATTATTCGATTTAGAAAAATTGCAGTACCAATATCATTAGAAGAAAAAGAATTTAGAAAGCTTGAATTGGGAGCAAGAGTTTATACTTCATTGCTGATAAAGTACAGACCCAAAAAATATAATGGAAACATTTTAATTATTATCAATGAATTTTGGAATGAAAATAGTCCATCATTGAATTGGGATTCGAAAATATGTCCAAATTTAACCATTAAGGTTGTTCCTGGAGATCATGAAACCAGGCTTAAAAATTTTAATCAGAAACTCCACCAGATTTTAAATGAAAATATGGATATTGCTGAATAGGAAATTATTATTTAATAGCTTCCATGTAAAAAATTTGTTTTGAGTAACTGGGTGCGTGATACAGGTTATCAAAATGAGCAGTGTTTCTTAATACAGGAGATTGACTTTGTCCTGCGGCAGAGAGATAAATTTCCTTGAAACCTGCTTTTTTCAACATTTTCTCAAGTTTAGCAGGATTCCACCAATTTATATGATAGTATCTGTGTTTCATTTGCTTTTCAACTGAGCATTTTGATGAAAAGTAATTTAAAGCATCTTCATAGCTCATTTTTTTGAATAATTCCCTGAATTGTTGATCTGAAATTCTTTCTGATTCACCATCAATATGCAAATCTGTAATCGCAGCGGCTATATGAAAAATAAAACGCTGCTCAATTGATATGCTATCAGGAAACCAATCAAAAAAATACATATCATTTAACTGGAAAGCTTTATAATATAAATCAACATTTGGAGCAGCAATACGAAATAAACCGTTTTTTTTCAGCATTCTAAAAACTTCAAGAAACATGAATTCGGCTGCAGTATCGGTAATATGCTCAATTGATAATCTTGAATGAACGATATTTATGGATGTAGATTTTATGGGAATGGGTTTCATTAAT
>JBFZEW010000275.1:0-5096 GCA_041306665.1 Spirochaetota bacterium
ACAGAGTAAGACTAATAAGAGCAGATGAAAACTGCAAAGATAATTATTTCGGGATTTAAAGATGAAACATCAATCTAAAAAACATCAAGATGAACATGAAATAGATGAAAGTCTTTTCGGATTACTCAATGTATATAAAGGATTCAACACGTATTTGAAATTACTTGTTAACGACTCAAAACGGAAAGTTATTTTTCTAATTTCTGATAAACCTTCGGCATGGTTGAAAATTCCAGCTGAAGACATTGATGGTTATGTTGAAGTTAAGCGGCTGAAGCTTCAACCTCAAAGAATGTTTGTTAAATTTATAAGTCCTGTTCATATTGTTAATTACATGGGATCGACTATCGGCATGAAACTTCCTGATAAAAATGTTATAATCAAGGATTATCTTGATGATCCAGAAAAAGGCTATTTCAGCATTGAGGTTCCTCATAAACATATTTCTTCTGTGACAAATGCGTTTAAAAAACTGATTGACCTGACACCGCAAAGGAAGTATGAAATAATTGAGAATTACTATTCTATAAGATCGTAGGTGATGATAATGGCTGAAAATCCAGAAAACAAGGCTTTTGATGAACAGTCGAAAAAACTTAATCTTGTAATGCAATTTACAAATGGCGACCAGGATAAGGCAAGAGCCATGATTGGCGGGCAATATAATGATATCCGTGTTGTTAAAAGCAGATTTTCAATCAAATCGGCAGAATTGTTTGCAGTATTTCTTCTTTTCCTTAAAATAGATAACCAGACTGTCAGCAACATTACTCTACAGATATTCGGAGATGCCGGCATTTATCAAAAAACGAGGATTAATGACGGCTGGGAATTGTTTTATAAGAATACTCGTGAGCTTCCAAATTTTACAACTGTAAATGATAGTAGCGATGTTGCAGAACATATTTCAAATTCTGCCGAAGGTTATGATTTATTTTCTTTCGCTGAAGGAAACGACGTGTCCGGCCTTCAGTCGGTTTTTTTGGAAATACTTAAAAAGTTTTATAATCTTCCAGATGTAGAATGCCAGACTGAAATTGAAATCACAAATTCGTTGAAACTTAGCGATAAGAACATTCCGATTCAATCAATTGAACGGGCAAAGAAAGCAATTAAACAGCAGTCTTCACAAAAGAAATCAGATCTTGAGTCTCAATATAAATTAATACTGGACGCCAAAATCATTGTTTCTCCGGTTAAAGGAAAATATATAAATGATTTAGTTCCAGGCGATATGATAAAATGTCTGCCGTTGAAAAAAGATGCTTTAGCTATGAAACTTGCAAGCGCACAGAAAGCACTCACACCCGAAAATGAAATTAAACCTTTGCGAGCTAAATTTAAAGAAAAAGTTGTCGCGGACGAAGGTGGAGTAATTCTTTACTGTCTTGTCGCGAATAATGTTTTGGCTAAAATAATTGAAGAAGAAAATGTTAAAGTTGAATTATTTACAATGAATGTTGAAACGTCTGATCAGACTGACAACAATAAACTTGTTGTATATATCGCTCTTCTCATTGGATTAATAGTTTTTATATTTGGACTTGTATATTTTATGATATGAAAAAAATAGCGCTTACTGTTTTTTTAATCATATTTTCAGCCGTATGTGTTTTTTCGCAGATGCCAGGCTGGATGACAATTCACGATAGTGACGGGAATGTTTATTTTATAGACGGTGCGTTAAAGATACAGGCCTCAGGAGATCCGGAATTTAAAAATAAAGCGATTAAAAAAGAATCCGCTTTGTATTATCTTGAACAGGCGAAACTTCTTTATAAGCAGCATCATAAAGCCGATGCTTTAACCTTGCTGAAATCAATAAAGATTCTTTCAGACAAAACAAATTCCATGCATAAAATATCAGATCTCGCGACAGCAGAGATTGCCAAAATAATGAAACTTGAAGGCGAGAGGTTTCATCAACTGGATATTGATTCTTCAATAATTCTTTATAGTATGAATGATAAACAATGCCTTATTAGTACATACGGCGGATTTGAATTCTGCGCCGAAGGCAGAATAAATGTTTATAAAAAAATATCTCTTGAAAAATATAATTATTCCAGAGATGGAGTACTGGCCGCAGTCTTTCCGACAAATGCAGGTGAAATTGCTTATTGCCTGATTTCAATTACATCTGAAAATTTCCACTATAACCTTAAGATGGTTAAAGACTACGAAGAAATCGTCAGAAACAAAATTGGAGGTGACGCATATGAAAAAACAGTTATTGAAGAAAAAAAATATTTTAAGTTCGTAAAGTTAAAATATGAAGGTGCATCGAATTATCTCGGTTATGAAATTTTTAAAATTCAGGAAAACAGAGGACTTTACGTTAAAATGATTTATCTTGAAAACCAGGATGGTGCATATGGTGAAAAAAATAAAAAAATGGCGTTAGAAATATCTGATTCAAAATGAAGTAAAATATAATTATTAAATTTTAAACATATCTTTGTCATCTTTAGCTTTTTCTTTTTCGGAATATTCAGAAGAAGAATTTTCGGGGTAGATTGATGACGTTTTCATTTTATTATCAGTATAGTCTTTTATCAGTTTATATTCAGTATTAAAAACATCCAAAAATTCTTCAACTTTGTCCTTGTTGGTTATAAAACGAATTCCCACTTCACGTCCTTCAATGCGGAGGATTTCTGCTCTTAAAATAATTTTTTTTGTTTTAAATGGGAAAAGAACTTCCACTTCTTCGCCTTTATATACTGAAGTATCTCGCAAAAAACAAATTCCGCCGGCACTGATATTAACAACATCAACATCTACTCCTTTCGAGTCGGAGTTTATGATACGGTATTTCACTTTAAATTTTTCAACTTTAATTCTATAAAAATTCCGTTTGTCGATTGATCGGCCCATTATAAATCCCTGCTATAGACGAGAGCTGTTTCTCCGCAACTGTCTTTGTGGTCGCAGTTGTTACAGTCTTTCCATATTTTTTCTGGAAGAGTGTCTTTGTCAACTACATGAAAATTGAGTCTTTTGAAGAATTCTGGAACATAAGTGAGTGTGAATATTTTTGCATCAGAATTATTTGTCAAAATATCAGAAATAACTTTTTTAATTAGAAGTTTTCCAGTCCCGGATTTTTGATTAGCCTCATTTACGACCAGCGATCTAATCTCTTTAAGAGAAGAACCATAATCATGATATGAAACTGTTCCAGTCACAATACCGTTTTTTTCTGCAATATAAAATCGGTCAAGTTCTTCGATGATTTCATTTTCTGAGCGGTCAAGAATAATTCCCTTTTGTACATATTGATGCAGGAGGGATTTAATCTTGACGACATCCGTATTTTTGGCTTTTTTAATTACAGTCATTTTTATCTTTTTACCAGCAATATGTTTTTATACCAATTATTGTCAGAATATTGCTTTAAAATTTGCAACGAATTTTTTGCGGAAGATTCATTTTTAAATGGACCTACATAAATGCAATATTGCTCAGCGATTTTGGATATTAAAACAGTATTTCCTTTCCGGCTTAGATATGATGCAATATCCTTAGACTGTCTAAGCGTGTATTTACCGTCGATTTGCAGAACATAAGGAAATTCATTTTTTGGAAAAGTCTTGCTGATAGTCTGGTTTTGTTTAAATTCAGTCTCTTTGCTGACTTTCGCATCATCCGGTTTAATACCATTGTCATTTACTGCCGCAACAGCGGTATTTGATTTTTTTTCTTCAACAGGTTTTATACTGCTGTCATTATCGATGAAATTATTGACTTTTTCTCCAAGTTGAGACATTGCCTGTTTTGTTGAGGGATCAATCATTTCATGACTTGCGCCGTTTGTATATTTCAGACCTATAATTAAGCCAGCGGTAAATGAAATTATGCATAGACTGAGGATTACAACAAGATGACGATTTGCTGTATTATGCGATTTCTCAATGCCTTTATCAACAGGTTTTGATATGGTTGAAAAATAATCTGTATCATGATCGTTGTATAAGAATTGAGGCGTATTATTTGACTTTCCTGAATAGAAATCTATATTCTGCATATTTCATTCCTGATTATATTATGTAGCATTAGATGCTCTATATTATTTTCGGTGCAATAACACATATTTTTAAGAAAAAAATACATATTATTGGATAAAATTTACCTAAATGTTTCACATAGATTTATTGATATTATTGGAATTTGTAACGCAATGTTCGGATGCAATTAGCACAAATGTCACTTGCATGATGTCTGAAGGTTAAATTATCAATTAAGACAATACCTTACACCTACAGAATTTTAACCATAATTATTCTGATTATGTGATTTAGTCAAATTTAAGCAATTTAAACGGATTTTGATTTTTATGGTTCTTTTTCTTGTTTCAGGATGAAATATTTAAATGAATCTTCGACATAAGCATATAAAATCTGTCTAATTTCTGTATAACTATTCAAAAGTTGATCAATATCTTGAAATTCAAGGTCAGATTTCTCTGATAATTCATTGATGATCTGATCAAAGAAAAGAACAAAACCAACAGCAAGGAGCTTACTTAAACTAATCCTGAATCGATACCTGTATAGTAAGTATAAATCACAGTCAATATCCTCAAAATCAACACGCAGACATTTCCATTTGTCTCCGGGAACTTTTTTCTGATAAACAGAAAGTCCGCCTGCGACTTTGTCAAAATTCATGCAGTTGTGGCAGTAAAAGAAAATTTTTACTACGAGTTTTCTTTTACTGATGTTGAATCTTTTGCTGACGTCATCCAGTTTTATGAAAATATTTCTGCTGACGTTAAAACTTGTTTTCTTCATGCGTATCTCCATTAAATAGTCTCATCTATATAACGAAAAAACTACAAAAAATGTAAAAATTTTTGATGGAAAATAATTTTTTTTTATAAATATCAGCTTATATTGATTATAAATCAAATTTATCTTGCAAAGTTGAAAAAAAATCATAATTTATGTCATCATCAATTTTAAATTCAGGAACTGGGCTGATGAGTGAAGTTGTTAAAGTAACACTAACTGAGCTAAAAAATTTTCTGATTTATTATCAGGATTTTTTCGTTGATAAAGACATCTCCGTTGAAAAAGCAATAATGCAGTATATTG
>JBFZEW010000276.1:0-4161 GCA_041306665.1 Spirochaetota bacterium
CAGTCGCTGTTTTTTCAGCTAAATCTTCAAGTTTTTTTGTAAGCGATTCGATTTCCGGATCAGAAATGTTTTCATCATTTAATTCCGGATATTTCGCGCTGAGATTTTCAATTTCAGATGAAATCACGCTAAATTCATCAACATATTCTCCGATTGCTTTTGCAGCATCTTTGCTGTTATTTGCCGATTGTAAATTTTTAAGATATCTTTCCTGAATATTTATCATTTTTTTCATTGCTTGAACTGCTTCAGGATATTTACCTGAACTTTTTACAGAATCACCCGCTTCTGAATTTTCATTTTTATTTCCGCATGAAAATAATACAATAATCATCAAAATAATAATTATACTGCTGAATTTTTTTAACATTATTTTCTCCATAATTTTTTTATACAATATTTCGACAGCTCAGGTATTCAATCCTTTTTTTAAAAAAAAAGTTGAAATTTTCATGTCAATAGTTAACAGTAATTTTATGCCGTGATGGCGGAATTGGTAGACGCGCCAGGTTCAGGGTCTGGTAGGGGTTTCTCTGTGAGGGTTCGAGTCCCTCTCACGGTAAAAAACCGGATGATTTCATCTGGTTTTTTCATTTAACTGAAAATTTCAAGGTAATTTCTGGCTTATTATGAAAATTAAATAATAAAATAATTTTGCATGCAATTCGACGATGATTCAGTCAACCGTTTCCTGTTATTTATACAGGAGATTTAAAAAAAATCCCTCTTACAAAGAGGGATTTAATAATATTTATATTTTAGTTGCTGATTATTTAATCGTTTTGATCAGTTTATCAAAATAAACGTAAATATCTTTCATTTGTTTTTCTGAAACTCCTTCACAGATTATTCTGAAAATCGGTTCCGTATTGGACGGACGCAAATGAACCCAGCCGTTTCTGAAATTTTCATCTTTTACGAAATCTATTCGAATTCCGTCAAGTTCAGATATTTTTTCGTTTTTATATGCTCCCTTAACAGAAGAATAAATCTTATTCAGTTTAGCGGGATTAAATTCAACCTTTCCTTTTTTCATGAAATAAACCGGTAAATCATTAACAAGCTCAGTAACAGATTTTTTACGGTCGCTCATCATGTCGAGAATGTAGCCGATTCCAACAAGACTGTCACGGCCAAGATGAGCTTCGGGAGAAATAACGCCGCCATTGCCTTCTCCGCCGATACGAGCGCCTTTTCTGCGCATTTCATCGACAACATTAATTTCACCAACTTTTGAACGCGTAAAAGGAGCATTATATTTTTTCGCAACATCTTCGACAATCTTAGTTGTTGAAAGATTAACGACTACTCTGCCGACTTGTCTTGCAAGAAGATGCTCCGCAACAAGAGAAATAGTTTTTTCTTCGCCAATAGGTTTTCCTTTTTCATCAACAATAGCAAGTCTGTCCGCATCAGGATCCTGCGCGAATCCGATATCAGCTTTATGCGCAATGACAGCTTTCGCGAGGTCACCTAAATTTTCCGGAAGAGGTTCAGCTATTCGAGGAAACACGCCGTTCGTCTCGCAATAAAGAGGAACAACTTCGCAGTTAAGAGATTCTAACAGTTCCTGCGTAATGTACGAACCTGCACCATTTACCGAATCAAGTACAACTTTAAATTTACTTTTCTTGATATTCTTGACATTAACAAGATCAAGGACCATTTTAATATGAGCGTTAAATGCCCTGTCATCGATATATTTTTTTCCGATTTTATCGTATTTTTTAAGCAAAGGTTCCATTTCACAGTACTCGAAAAATTTCTTTATCTGAACAGAATTCAGAAAAGTACCGTCGCTATTGATTAATTTAAACGCGTTCCATTCGATAGGGTTATGCGAAGCTGAAATTACAATACCGCCTGCAGCGCCCAATTCTTCGACCATTATCTGAACAGTCGGCGTAGGAACGGTTCCGACATCAATTACATCACATCCCAGCATCTGAAGCGTTGATGACATCAGTTCAGAAATCGTCTCGCCTGTCGGTCTTCCATCGCGTCCAATCACGACTTTTCCGCTTTTCGTATATCTCGCGAATCCATATGCCGTCTGCAGAATCAATTCAGGAGTAAGCGTGTCTCCAACAACACCGCGAATTCCTGAAATACTTTTCATCAATTTTCCCATTTTTTATTTACCTGCTAGTCTTACTTTTTTTTCTTTGAACTCCGCCAACTACAGGCTTCTGCTCTTTTTTCTTTTTACCGCCTGCGGCTCCTGATGATGCCGCAGCAATTCCGCCGCCTGATTGAAACTGGCTTATTTCACGATGCTGTTCCTGTCCAACCGGCACATATTCTTTAGGAGCCTGGCGTTCAACTGCTCTGACTTCAACTTTCATTAAAAATTCTATGATTTCATTTTTAAGATTATCCATTAAATTTTGGAACATATCAAATCCTTTAATCTTGTATTCAACAAGAGGATTTCTTTCAGAATAACTTGAAGTCCAAATTCCGTCGCGAAGTTCATCCATCTGGTAAAGATGATCTCTCCATTTTGAATCAATAACCTGAAGCGAAATCATTCGTTCAAGTTCGCGTATATTTTCCGTTCCGATCTCATTTTCTTTTATTTTGTATTTTTCATTCAATCCGTTCAAAATATAAATAACCATATCGTCATGAGTCATCTTGGCAAGCTCAGACTGACTGACATCGAGAATATAATTATATTTGCTTCTGCAGTAATATTTAAGGCCTTCCATGTCCCAGTCAGACGCAATTTTTTTACCGTTTGAGTACAAATCAAGCGCGGCATCAATTGTCTCATTGAAATATTCAGTAATAGTGTCAGAAATATCTCCGCCTTCGAGAATCTCATTTCTCCGGCCGTAAATATATTCACGTTGAGAATTCATTACATCATCATATTCAAGAAGATGTTTTCGTATTTCATAGTTGCGTCCTTCGACCCGTTTTTGCGCGCCTGCGATTGCCTTAGAAACCATTTTGCTCTCAATTTCCTGGCCTTCTTCCATGCCTAAACGATCCATTATTCCATGAATTCTTTCAGAACCGAAAATTCTCATTAAATTATCTTCTAAAGACAAATAAAATCTTGATTCTCCCGGGTCACCCTGACGTCCTGATCGCCCGCGAAGCTGATTGTCAATGCGTCTTGCTTCATGCCTTTCAGTTCCAAGAATATATAATCCGCCGGCTTCCTTAACCTGAATATGCCTTTCATACCAGACTTTTGCCGCTTTAATTATTTCATTTGCCTTGTGTTGATCCTGCCCCTGCATTTCAAATGCAAGTTTTTCAGCTTCATCTATTTTATTATTCAAAATAGCGACTTTAAACAATTCCCATTTATGCTGATCATGAACAACTGCATAACGGTCGAGATCATCCGTGAAAAATCTCTTACCGCCGAGCACAATGTCTGTCCCGCGGCCGGCCATGTTCGTCGCAATTGTAACCAGTCCGGGACGTCCGGCTTCAGCAACAATTTCCGCTTCCCGTTCGTGATATTTCGCATTAAGTACATTGTGGGAAATACCGCGGGATTTTAACATTTGAGAAAGCAATTCCGATTTTTCTATTGAAATAGTTCCCACGAGAGAAGGCTGGAGCTTCTCAATACGGGAAAATATGTCATCAGCAATTGCGTTAAATTTTTCTTTTTCAGTTTTATATATTTTATCCGGGAAGTCTTTTCTGATTATATCCTGATTCGTCGGAACGACAACAACATCAAGTTTATAAATTGAATTGAATTCCATCGCTTCGGTATCAGCAGTTCCCGTCATACCGGCAAGTTTTTCATACATTCGGAAAAAGTTCTGAAAAGTGATGCTTGCCAGCGTCTGACTTTCACGCGCAATTTGAACTCTTTCTTTAGCTTCAAGCGCCTGATGCAAACCGTCGGAAAATCTCCTTCCCGGCATTAAACGTCCGGTAAACTCGTCGACAATAATAACCTGACCATCTTTGACAATGTAATCAACGTCTTTTTCAAAAAGCATGTGCGCTTTTAATGCACCATTAACATAATGCACAATTTCAATGTTGGCATTATCATATAAATTACTGATTTTAAGAAGTTTTTCCACATGATGAACACCTTCTTCCGTGAGCAGAACTGTTCTTTCTTTTTCATTAACTTCATAATCCGTATCGCGGATTAAACTTGGAACAAGTTTATCTATTAAA
>JBFZEW010000277.1:0-8580 GCA_041306665.1 Spirochaetota bacterium
TTAATTCAACATTTTCAAAAATCGGCGGAGAATTTATCGCGATAATACCATCTGCAATAATAATTCTATGCGGCTTTTTATTATATTTGTTTATAACGATTACGGAAATTCAATCGAAAAAAAAATATAAAATTGAAATAAATTATTATAACATTACGGGCAACTTAATTATTACATTAACAATTACAAGTCTCTGTTTTTTTATCTTTGCAGGATACCGCGGAATTCCAGTTCCGGTTTTGATATTTTTTATTATTGCCGCTGCCGGAACATTCATTCTTTCAAGTACAAAATTCGGGCGGAGAATATACGCGATGGGAGGCAATTCGGAAGCTGCACGACTTTCCGGAATAAATATATTCCGAACAACATTATTCGTGTACGTAACGTCGTCAGTTCTTTCGGCATTTTCGGGAATTATTCTCGCTTCAAGGATGATCGGAGCTTCTCCGAATCTTGGCGACATGTTTGAACTCGACGCGATTTCAGCGGTGGTCATAGGCGGTACAAGTTTCACCGGAGGCGTCGGTACAATTACCGGCAGTATAATCGGCGCTTTAATTATTGGAGTTTTGAATAATGGAATGAGCATTCTTGAAATTAATACTTTTTATCAGATAGTTATAAAAGGTTTTATTATTACAATAGCCGTTTGGTTTGATGTTTATAATAAAAGAAAAAGATAAAGCAGGCATATGCCTGCTTTATAATCGCGTAAATATCAATTGTTGAGATTATGCTGTTTTTTTAAGAAGAAAATCAATAATATCCTCAGGTTTAGCAGCACAGAAATCAGCGCCCGCTTCGATCAGCTCCTGTTCTTCACGGAATCCCCATAAAGCGCCGATAGTAAAAAGACCTGCGTTTTTTCCTGTTTTCATGTCTGTATCAGTATCGCCGATGTATAAACATTCGTCCTTAGTAATTCCCATTCCAATTAGCATTTCTTCAATGACAGAAGGATCCGGCTTTAAAGGAGAATTTTTTTTGGCTCCGACAACAAATCTGAAATCCCATTTTGAAAAATAATGTTTTACAATTTTATGTACAAATTCATTTGATTTATTTGAATAAATGCAAATTTTAAATTTTGCGGCTTCGAAATTATCCAGTAAAACAGCTATGCCATTGTAAATTTCTGATTTTTTATTCCAGAGACTTTCATACTCATGTTTCATTAGCTTCACGCATTCCTGAATTATTTCATCATTGTGCCTGAAATAAATCGGCAACGCCCTTTTTACAAGATTATCAATTCCATCACCTACAAAAGATCTGTAATCCTTTACAGGATGTTTTGAAAAACCTTTCTGAACAAGAACTGAATTCATCGCATCGGCAAGATCATCAATGGTATTTAAAAGAGTTCCGTCCAGATCAAAGATTACTGCTTTTAAAGACATATGTTCCCCTTATCACTTGTCATCTGTTTATTAAAAATTTTAAATTATTTTTTGTATTTAAAAAAATAATATATAATAATCAGATAAATTTGAATTGCAGGGCAAGAATAGAAAGTATCATAATAATGGCAAGGTTTTTTTAAATTTTTTTTAAGATAATTTATTGTAAAATTCGGTAATTAATCCCGCATTACCGCTTTTCGCATCAAATGTAATTTTATTTTTCAGAAGAGTCTCATTTATTTTAATAATTTCGCAAATGTTTCCTGCAACCGCGATTTTATCATCCTTCACGGCGAATACAGCCCTAAGCTCCGAAATCGTTATCGCTTCATTCAGAACTTTTTCCATATCACCGACATTTTTGATTTTATTGCATATGGATGTAGCCGCCGCGTCGGCGATAGAATTATTTTCCGCAAAGCAAGTCACGAGATCGCAATTACCGAAACTTAAACTGTGTCCTAATTTGGATGATGAGGAACAAACACCTAATGGCATGTCTTCCGGTTTTAGTCGAAAAGCAAGCTGCCCGCTGATATTATTTTTCCCCGCGAATATCGCGATAATAACCTCCTGACGGGAAATAAAAAAGCTATCCCCTCCGTTTTCAATTATCACCTCGGCTGCACCTGCGGCAGAAACACGTTCAGCGGCAATTTGCGCGATAGCACCAGCCACTGCCGCCATTGGGCCGACATTAAATAAATGCGCAGCCTGGGACATTCTTATCGCGATGTCAGGCGCTGACGGAAAAAGTTTTAACGGAACAAGGCTGGTTTTAAATTCACGATGCATTGAGATGTAATCTTCAAGTTCGCTTCGCAGTGAAATAATTTCCGTTTTTAATAATTCGCATTTGTCAGAACAAATACGAAAAGACGCGTCTTTGTGCCTGAAAATTTCAAATGTTCGGCTGCTCATGATTATTCTTTAAAAAGAGAACTGCAAGCGTTAAAAGGACAATGGTCAACGCAACTAAGACACTCAATACATTTATCATCATCAAAAGCGATTTCCATGGTGCGATTGTCTTTCACAAATAACGCGTTTGTCGGACAATGAGGAAGACAAGTTCCGCAGCTCACGCATTTTTCACTGTCCCAGTTAAGTCCAGTCATTTTTTCATTAATAATAATGCCGAGACTTTTAGCATATTTCATTCCGGCTGAAATATTTTCTTCAGTACCGGCAAGATCAATAACAGCGAAACCGATATCATCAGGATTGATTTTTGCCCGGAAAATATTTATCACAAGATCATATTTTTTAACAAGATCATAAATTAACGGCTGATTGACTCTTTCTTTCGGAAACTGGAGAAGTATTTTTTTTGTCATATCAGTTACTCGCCATTTTCAATTTTTTAAAAGGAACATCCATTGTCAATTTCCGGTAAGGTTCACTTAAAAGAAACTTACCGCATTTAATTTCTTCTTTAAGAATATTGGCAATTTTTAGCGCTTTCGAATATGATGACATCGATCCAACCTGAACCATTTTGCCGTTAATTTCAATCTCACTTTTCTTTAAATCAGCATAATTTACTTTAGCCAGAAATTTTCCTGTTGCCTGAGGATAATCATATCCGTAATCAATTACTGAAGCGAAAATTTCGCTGTCTTTCACGGTTGTCCGTTTTAATACATCTTTATTCAGAACAGGGATAGGAATTCCAACTCCTAATGACAATGAAACTCCATAACCTTTCAATGAAACTCCGCGCACAAATTCCGCGTTCATCTGCTTCATATCGGCTGTCAAACCCAAAGTTCCAGCGCCTTCTGAAGGAACACCGTTCTCTGTTCTGCTGCATACTCCAGAATGCTGAGTACCTTCAGCATGAACATGACCATGCGCGCCTGCAAGCCACACGCTTGAACCGACCCCGATCACATCATAACACGGATCATTCAGCAGCGGTGAAAGCTGGCCGGCGGAACAATATGTCAAATTCTCCATGTTGGGTTTAAGATGTCCAAGATAGGTGTAAATATTTTTGTCAGACGTGTTTACCGCAACATTATAATTCTGATAACAATTACGGGGATTAACCATTACCGCCTGATTCAGATCATTTAACGTCACGTAAGTTCTCAATTCACGGCAGGGATAATCATCAGTACCATATGATAATGCGAAGAGCTGAACTTTCTCGCCTCGAATAAGCTTTTCAATCACATGTCCCCCTCCAAAACGGAACTCTCCGGGATAGTACATGTTTTCAGGATCATTGTGCCTGAGCTGAGTCGCGCCAAGATAGGCATCAACCGCAGCAACACCGCTGTATATTAAAACATCATCCAGCCATGCTTCAGAAATACGTATTTTAGGAGCAGCATGTCCGAAATTTAAAAAGCAGCCTGAAGAACACATTGGTCCGAACGTTGCAGTTGTAACTACATCTACTTCTTCTGCAGCAGCATCAAGTCCTTTCTGTTCAACATAACTGATAATTTCATCAGCATTCATTACAACAGCTTTTCCGGATTTAATCTTTTCATTTATTTCAGCATAAGTCTTCATTCATTTACCAATTATGATAATTTTATACTGTTTGTATATAATGCAACGATTTATTCAAGAATAATTTTTTATAAAAACCCGAACTAATTATATGATATTATGTGCTCCATCTGCATTACATTTTGGATGTTACTTTGCAGGTACAAATACTAATTTTTAAAAACATCATAAATTTAAAATTCTTTTCGAATTAACAAAAAAATGTTATGTTCGTATTTTTTTTATAAAATTAAAAAATTTCCATTATTATGGAAAAAGTTTTAATTTTTTTCCATCCATTTTCGTTATATATATGAGAATATTAATTTGGAGAATCCCATGCATCAAACAAGTTTAAATGTCAGCCAAAAATTAGATGGCCGATTGACTGAAATTAGCGCAAAATTTAAAATCAGCAAAAGACAGCTGGTCGGGAAAATTTTTATGTATTGTCATCATCATTTGAATTTCAATATTTTAATTACCGGAAGACTTACGGGTTACCAGAAAAAAACTAAGGGAGATAAATGGAAATGCCTTAGAGTTGATTTTAGCGATGCTGAATGTGATGTCTATTTCGAGTACAGGAAAATGTTCAGAATTAGTTTGAGTAAACTCCTGGCTGTTGGTTTTTTTCTTTTCTTCGATCTGATTGTTGCTGAATTATCGGGGGAGTCCAAAGATACAAATGAGCCTATTGATGATTTTTTAAATAGTTATACAGAAATTAAACAGCTTTTATATGATTCAATCAAAGATATATTAGCATATTTCATCTTGAAACCAGAAAAAGAACCATAAAACAAAACAAATACCAAAACCAGACCGAAAAATAATACATTTCAGAAAGCCCTTAAAAAAGGACTGGAGTAAATATTGCACATTAGATTTCTGAATATTAATTCTATTGACATTCTCTAAAATTAATGCAACAGTAAATTAAATTTCGAATTCAGGAGAATACCATGAGTCCAAGAAGATTCTTTCTGTTAAACCCGGTAAATTACAAGGTAAAAAAAATATTCTGGGTAGTTGCTTTTTGCCTCATAAGCAACATTTTAATTTTTCTTGCTTCTGCGTATTTTATAACTAATGAATATAAAGGTGAATCCGATTCTCTAGTAATGCTCAAAAGTGCGATAGACACTGAAAATCAGCTTGTTTCGAGATATATAAAAGCTGCGGTAGAAAATCCATCATCAATTCTTTCAGAAGATACGGAAAAAATGAGTGCGGAACATAAACAGTCGCTTGGTATAATAGACAGTCACATTAAAAGCATTGAAAATCGTAAAAACAGTGTAAATCGCTTCTTTTCCGGGTTCATTGTAATTGTTACCATGATTACGCTTATTCTCTTTTTAATTATCGTAATGATTTTTAGTAAAATAATCGGGCCAATTTATCACATTAATCACATAATTACAGATTATTTAAAAGGTGAAGAAGTGCATTTCCGTCCTATCCGCGAGGGAGATGAATTCGAAGAACTCTACACCAATGTAGTACATTTAATTGAAAAAAAAGAAAAATGAAAATAAAAACACGACCGGAATAACTTTAACATTCCGGTCTCATCATTACGAAACATTATTGCACCGGAACAACATCACTTCGATAACTCATTAGACTATTTCCGAAAAATGTAAATTCTGATTGCAAACTAAAAACATGATATGGATTGTTTGATGTTGTAAAAGCAAGACCCGTACCAGTATAAATTTCCGGCCAGGAATTACTAATTCCATCATTTCCGTATAAATGATAAATTACACCCGGAAAAGGTAAAGCATCCCATGAAATTGTCTGAGAAGTGTCTCCAGAAGTATAATAAATTCTGTAGTGATTATCTTCATCTTCATGATGAATTGATCGGCGTAACAAAACAGTCAAAGGAATAGGTGTTGATGTTGGAGGCACTATTAAATTAGCATCGCTTCCGAATAAATGCGCATTATTGTCAGTAATAACAGGAGGAAATTGCGCTAAAGTTATATGATAAGTATGGGATAAAATATATACTTTTTTGCTTAATCCAACTATTGCATTTATTGTTATTGGAAGGTTGTTAATAAAATCCGATGCTGAATATTGTATTATCTCTTGTGTTAGTATATTGTCACTATCGTCAGTAATTGCGATAAAAAGTTCTTTTTCATAACTATGACATTGACCATTATCTTCTGGTGTAATTGTTAAATCAACACGGCTAATGACAGGAATTGAATATATGATGCTTTGAGTTTCGAACATTCCAAATTTATATGTTATGTAATATGTACCGTTTGAGTTAATTGTTGTATAAACATTGAACTGATTTTCCTGATAATTCGAATCTATTAAAGCAGGCATATTCATACCGTTTCTTTGATAACTAATCAGATAACCTGTAACTCCGGGCAAATCAGTCCATGAAATATTTAAAGGTGCTTTACTGTAATTGAATTTTAAATCAATTAAACTGTTAATGTCTGCCATTTTAATATCAAGTTGAACATCTTTATCTCCATAAACATCAACTTGCTGGCTGCCATAATAGATAATCATTCCATTTATATCTTCACCTAACATTATTATCGTTCTATTCTTACCCGCAGGAACAATGAAATCCAGTGTTCCATTATTATCAACTTCGCTTCGCAAAAAACTCTTTTGCGTGATTACATTTTCCCCATCAAGTGCCGCGAGATGAATCTTAACCACAGCCAAAGGCGGCTGATTTGTTGCTCGAACCGCTATAGTTCTTTCAAGATCTTGGCAGGAAGAAAAAACAACTGCAGATAAGATTATAAATAACAGAAGCTTCTTAATTTTCATCTTTGTCACCAAAATATTGTAATATAAAAATAAAGATAATAATTTTCTTCTATAAGTCAATAATTAATCAATAATTGTTTCATTTATTTGCAAATAACATCGACTTGAAAGAAATTTTATGAAAGCTTATTTGCTATCATCCGGCAATTTCTAAAAAGAATTTATTTGTTTTTAACTGAAAAGGATAAAATTCAACTATTAAATTTATACCGTTTACGAATGCGTCCCAGAATCTTTGATAGTCAACTTGATTATCAAATCCGTCATAATAAATTTGATATGGCGCTTCATTATCTTCAATTATGTATCTGGTTTTAATTATATTTGCTGAATCCCAGGAAATCCTGTTTTCCGACCAATATCTTTCAAGCAAATTCTCATTTTCGTCCGCTGGAGAATCTGTCCAAACTGCCTTTCTTATATGCAGATTAACTGATGATGTTCGTCCTGCTTCAATGTCTGTAATCACAGAACCGTTGAAATCTTCCGCGACAAGAACTATTGTCCTGTCTTCACCAGGACTTACATAAATTGAAATTGTTCCATCATTGTTTTCATCAGCTGCAGTAAATGAATTCTGCGTAAGCACGGTTTCTCCATTCAGAACAGCAATATGAACACGTTCAACTTCCGACGGAATCGGAGAATTCAACCGGATTATTGTTTCTTTAATTCTATCTTCGCAGGAAACTAAAAATGCTATCATAAGAATTATTATCAATATATTTAACTTTTTCATAAATACCTCATATATAAACTTAATATGTAGTGTATCATGAAATTTTCTAAATTCTAGAAATTTGGACATTTCTAAAACCGGTATTTTATTTTTTAAAAATCATAAATACTGATTTTATCAGCACTTATGCAAATAAAGGAACATCAAATTATTTGTTTTTAAAAGTTCCTTATAAAATATTTGTAAATAATTTATAATTCCCAGGATTTAAAAATATTTTAAAAAAACAGGAATGGTTTCAAGATTGAATAATTCAAAAATAATAGTAATTGCAAAATTAGGTCTTATCTGATTTACTACTGCGGAATGATAATATCCGTCATAAATAAGCTGATATCCTGTTCTTCCGTCAAAGTCAATTCTATATTTTGTAAATGGAATCCCTGAAGTAGCCCATTGAGCAGTGAACATTATCAACAGTTTTTTAATCTGATTTATATTCTTCAGGATGTTGATCTAAAGTTTTTGTACCATATATATTTCTGAATCTATACTGGTTATACCGAAAATTGAAATTACTTTGACAGATATGTTATAATTATTTCCTGCACCATAATTATAATAATTATCAGCACCTGAATAAATCAAATAAGGTGCACTAACGGCAGGGATCACATACATTTCATAATAAAACGCTCCCGGTATTGCGTTCCATGCTACAATTCCATTTATAAAAGAAAAATTAAAAAATCCGTTAAAATCTTTCATGCTTATACTCAAAGAAACGTTTTTACCGGCAATATCCGTAAATCTGCTTCCGCAAAACTCACCTAAACCGCTTGCATTTTCAGCCCACATGACAATCTGCCGGTTTTTTCCTGCCGGTGTAAAAATCTCAACTGTACCATCCGAATTGACGTCACCTGCCCCTATGGAAGTCTGTGTAAGAACTGTCTGTCCATCAAGCACTGCAATGTGAAGTTTAACTATTCCCGGCGGAAGTGCTCCCGGTGTTATTTTGATTGAGGAAATATCATCTTCGCAGGAAAAGAAAAAGGCTGATATAAGAATTATTATCAATATATTTAATTTTTTCATAACTACCTCATTTATAATGTTAATTTGTAATTTTTCATGAACCTTTTTTAATTCTATAGTATTTAAAAAATACTTAAA
>JBFZEW010000278.1:0-3150 GCA_041306665.1 Spirochaetota bacterium
ACAATATATATTTACGTCAGTAATGATATTACACAACATATAGTGTTTATTTATTAAAAATAAGGGTTTGCGGTGTTGAATAATTTATGGGTTTATTATCATCTTCTGTATCGATAAACAGGTATTATGTCGAGGGTAAAATTGAGGATCCCGTTCTCGGGATTGTAAAAAATGGATTAACAAGATATGCCTTTAAGGAGACCGATGATGATCCTTCGGATAAAATTGTAGGATGGACTTCTTTTAATAATCATTTCAAACCGGATTTTGAAGGTTCTTCTTTAGTTTTGGGCGACTATTTTATTTTTTCACTGAGGATAGATAAAAAGAGCATTTCCTCAAAGATTATAAAAAAATATTTGTATTTTGAAACATTAAAAAGGCTTGAAGAAAGCGGAAAGAGATATTTATCTTCAAATGAAAAAAAACTTGTTAAAGATCATGTCATGGCGGTACTTTTTCTCCGTGTGCCGGCAACTCCGAATATTTACGATATAGTCTGGGATTATGAAAATTCCTTGCTCTATTTTTTTTCAAACAACAAATCCGCTAATGAAGAGATTGAAGCTCTTTTTCAAAAATCATTCAAACATCATTTAATTAAAATTTTCCCTTATTCAGAAGCTTATATTTTATCCGGTTTAAGTGATGCCGAGCGTGATGCTCTTTCACATTTATCTTCAACTAAATTTATGGAATAAGAAATGCTTGATGCTTCAATATCTTATTATCGTTATGCTTTTTTAGGTTGTGAATTTTTAACATGGCTTTGGTATTCTGTTTCCACTTCAGGCATAAATAGAATTCTTAAAAAAGGCGACTCTCTTGAAATAGGGAATAAAATAGTTCTTGAAAGAAAACTCAATGATTCCATAGAAAAAATCACTATTAAAGGAAAAGATGCCGATCTTGAAGAAGGAATGATCTCTCTTAAAAAAGGAGCTGTTGTTAAAGAATTAAATTTATTATATAAATCTGGTGATAAAGAATGGTTTTTTACTGTTACCGGAGAAAGTTTAAGCCTTTCAAATATAAAAACACCTGATATAGGTTTCATTGAAACAAAGAATGATGCTGAGGGTTTTGCGATGGAAAAATTTTTTCTTTTTTCTTCGATTTTTTCTTTAATAGATGATTTATATAAGAATTTTATAAAAGTAAGAGTCTCCGATAAATGGAACCCAGTCGTTTCCGATATAAGAAAATGGATTGATGCATGATTGTTCGTATCTATTCTCTTTGTTTGTTGAAAACTTTCCGGTTATCGACAGTTTGTATTATTTGATTGATTACTCATCTTTTATTGATATAATTTCATATTAGAAATTGAATATCCTGGCTATTAATATTTTACACAATATCAATATGTTAAATACGTTATTATATTTATTAACATTCTATCTTATATATCATTTATTTATTCACTATTATAAAAGGAATGATGAATGAAACTTAAAATTCAAAAACAGGATATCGTGGAGGTTTTATCGAAAGTTCAGGCGATAGCAGGAAGGAAAACAAATATAAACATTACAACCGCTGTATTGATAAAAACAGATAAAACCGGCATTCATATTATTTCAACGGATCTTGAAACCGGTTTTGAAGGTTTTTATCCGGCCATTATTGAAAAGGAAGGATCTGTTGCGATTAATGCAAGAAAATTATTTGAAATCGTGAGAGACTTTCCAAGTGATGAAATGTATATAAATGAACTTGAAAACAACTGGATTGAAATTCGAGATAACGGCAACGTCGAATACAGAATGGTTGGAATGAATCCTGAAGATTTTCCAAATATTCCAAGTGTTGATGACCTTGTTTATTTCGAACTGGATTCGGCTGCTTTTAAAAAGATGATAGAACAAACAGTTTTTATTGCGGGAAATTCCGAGGAAAAAAGAGCTCATATAAACGGGATATATTTTGAAAAGCAGGATAAAGCAGGAGAAAAAAAAATAATCAGACTTGTATCTACGGATGGAAGCCGCCTTACAAAAGCTGATTATGAATGTGAAAGCAATTTAATTTTTCCCAGCGAAACAGGAATAATAATTTCAAAGAAGGGCTTAAACGATGTTGCTAAGTTTCTTGAACAGGAAGGAAAAATTAAAATCGGATATAATAAAAGCAATTTTGTTTTAAAAAAGAAAAACGAAACAATAGTTATGAGACTTCTGGAAGGAAATTTTCCTGAATATAAAGATATAATAAACAGAAAAGAGAATTTTTCGGTAAAGGTAGAAAGATTATTATTTTTAATGCTTTTAAAAAGAATGTCGATTCTGACCTCAGAAAGCTATAAGGGGGTAATTTTCAGTTTTAAGAAGGGAAAGTTAACCGTTTCTTCCACAAACCCGGATCTGGGTGAATCAAAGGAAGAGATGAACGTGGATTTTGACAGGGATGATTTCGAGATCGCTTTTAATGTGCGGTATTTTATTGAAACACTCAATGTTATAGATGATGACAAAGTCAGCATAAGGCTTATAGACAACGAAAGTCCGTGCCTTATTGAAGGTGATAAAAACAAAAATTTTCTTAGTGTTATTATGCCGATGAGAATATGAACGAAGAAAAAAACAATAATACATATACGGCCGATAATATAAAGGTGCTCGAAGGCCTGGAGGCTGTCAGAAAAAGACCCTCTATGTATATCGGAAACATAGATATACAGGGCCTTCATCATCTGGTTTATGAGGTTGTTGACAACAGCATTGATGAAGCAATGGCCGGTTTCTGTGATTTTATAAACATTACCATACACACAGATAACAGCGTCAGCGTAGAAGATAACGGGAGGGGTATTCCCGTAGGAATTCATAAAACAGAAAATGTACCGGCCGCCGAAGTTGTAATGACGAAGCTGCACGCAGGCGGAAAATTCGATAATGATTCCTATAAGGTATCCGGAGGCCTTCATGGCGTCGGGGTTTCGGTTGTTAACGCCCTTTCGGAAAAATTAGAACTGGAAATATATACCGAAGGAAAAATATATCACCAGATTTTTGAAAGAGGAAAAAAGACAAGCGAACTTACAATAACAGGGAATACAAAAAAACGCGGAACAAAAATACATTTTAAACCCGACACAGAAATACTCACGACAGACAAGTTCGAATTTGAAATACTTAAAAAAAGGTTAAG
>JBFZEW010000279.1:0-2944 GCA_041306665.1 Spirochaetota bacterium
GGTTCGTATAAAGTTTGGCGAGCGGGCAGCAGATTTATTAAACCATTTAAACGGATTGATGTTAAATTTCTTCTTCCGGTTTATCCTGACAATCTTTCATACGATAAAATTTCAGACAAAGTTAAAGACAGAATAGTAAAGAATCTGACTTTACCTGTTAAATGAGATAATTATCGCGTCATGATGAGTGACTTTCAAGGCGCTTGATTGAAAGCAAAGAACAAAGCAAAGCATTACTTTCAAAATATCAGAAAGTAATGCTTTTTAGTTTGCGAATGTCAGACGGAAACAGTGTTCTTTAATGTTTTAACAGAGAGTATTGCTCCATTTTAATTTTTCCCGAAGCACGGCGTAGTAACTTCTATTTTTGGGTTTAACAAGACTGATGTATTTATCTGACATTGATACGGTAATTTTATCTGTCGCGGAAATATCAGTTTTACTTTGTCCGTCAATCATGAAGCATACATCCGTGTTTAATTCCGGAATTTTAAATGTCAATCTGTCGTTTCCTGAAACGACAATGCTGCGCGCATTTAAAGTATGAGGTGCGATTGGAGTAATTATCATTGCGTTGAGCTTGGGATTTACGATCGGTCCTCCCGCGGAGAGCGAATATCCGGTTGAACCTGTCGGTGATGAAATGATTACTCCGTCCGCGCGGTATGTGTTGACGTATTCGTCATTTATATAAACATCAACGGAAACCATTCTTGAAATTAAACCGTTTTTTGAAAGAACAACATCGTTAAGAGCATAATTTTTTTTATCATTCAGTTCATATTCCAGAAAATATCTTTTTTCTATTTCATAATTTTCATTTTCAAGGTCATCTATGACGGAAAAAATTTCCTCTTCCCGGATCTCGGTTAAAAATCCTAAACTGCCCATATTTACCGCGATTACCGGAATGTCATGTCCGCAAATTGTTCTTGCGGCGCGCAATAATGTTCCATCACCGCCGAGTACGAAAGCAAAATGAGCGTTGCTGATTTTTTCATCGGGAATAATTGTAAATTTAGAATTATTGAGATATTCAGTAAGCTTGTCATGAAATTGAACAATGTGATTTTTAGAATCGTTATATATTATTACACAATTAGGCATGCTCACCTTCTTTTTCCGTTAACTTTTGAAAAATTATTGACTTATATTTTTATTTTCCGCATGTAAAATTATAGTTGTATATATATTATATCAAGAAAAATATAAATAAATATTGAATTATCTGAAAAATATGTTATTATCGCTTCTGGAGAATACTTTGAATAAAAATGCAGATGAAATACTTCAATATCTTTATGATCATACAAACAATAAGAAATTTGTTTTCCCGGGTGAACTTGAAACTGAGTTTGGTTTGTCGCCGGTTAAGGTTAGAAACTGTCTGGAAGATTTGAAAGAAGCGATTTTAATTTTTGAATCAAATAATGGAATACAGATTTCCGAAATTGGGAATAATTATGCAAAAACCAGGTGGGTGTAATGAGTCTTTTAAGAAAATACAGGGCAGAGCTTAATTTTCTTTCTTTTCAGGAAGAATATCTGAATTATGAACTTCTTAAAGAGGATTATCCTGACATTCCGACATGTCAAATCGCTATCGCTGAACTAAAAGGTCTTCTTGAACTGCCGAAGGGTACAACCTATTATTTTTCAGACATCCACGGACAGGGAGACAAGTTCAAGCATATCGTACATAATAAATCAGGAGTTATTCGAAGAAAAATCGATGAAATTTTCCCTGAAATGGAAGTTTCCGAAAAGGTTGAACTTTTGAAAATTTGTTTTTATCCTGAAGCCGCGCTTAATCATTTTAAAAAGACTTTTAATAATGAAAAAAAATATTATGCATTCGCTGAAAAAAACATACTTCTAATCGCAAAACTCATTCAGCATACCGGTTCAAAATCAACACGCCGCTCTTTTCGTGAAAAAGTAAATATCGGCAAATACAAATCCATCATTCAGGAGTTCGCGAGCGCGAGCAACATGGATAAAATTGACGAGAAAAACCAGCCTTACCAAAAAACTATAATTCAAAGTTTCTATGATTCTTCTCTTGAAATTGAACTTGCCGCAGAAATGGTGCGCGTACTTAAACAATTGCTTGTCTATAAATATGTCATTAACGGCGACATTCCCGACAGGGGAAAGGATACGGCAGAGATTATTGACGCGCTTGAAAAATATTATAACAATTACAAGAATGTTGAAATAAACTGGGGCAATCATGATCTTTTATGGATGGGAGCGGCAGCAGGCAGTTATGAACTTATCTGTGAGTTCATCCGTATTCAGTTACGCTATTGCCTGGAAGGAATTCTTGAAGATGATTATGATATTGATCTTAAACCTCTCGCGGAATTCGCAGAAAAAACATATTTAAAAAATCCATGCAGCGGTTTTGATGTTAAAAATTTTTCAAAATACTCATCTGGAAAATATAGTGAGCTCGCGCTTGTAAAAATGCAGAAAGCTATAGCTGTAATTCTCTGGAAAATCGAAAGTTTCCGCAGCGAGGAACTCAATGTCGAACCTTATTTAAAAAATCTGAAATTCAAAGATAAAATTTATTACTGCAAAAACAACAAAGAATACGTTCTGAATGACCAGGATTTTCCGACAATAAATCCGTCTGCTCCCGAATTGTTTTCGAATGAAGAACGTACTCTTATGAAATATTTTTACATACGGATTAAAAAATCCTCGCGATTTCAGCATCAGATGCGTTTCATGGCGAATATCGGATCGCTTTATCATTATGAAGATAATATACTTAGTTATCATGCGATTGTTCCTTTAAATAGTGACGGATCATTGAAAGATCTTAACATTTTGGGTGAATTTTATAAAGGTAAGGAACTATTTGATGTTCTTTCTAGTCTTTATAAAGGAGCTTTTACTACCGAAAAGCCGCCTCAAAAAATTCTAGATTTATTTT
>JBFZEW010000280.1:0-6201 GCA_041306665.1 Spirochaetota bacterium
TGGACAGATTTGTATTGTCATTACTTTTTAATATATTTCCCTTTCCATCCGAAATTATCAGTTTCAAGTTCATTCGATGAAAGGATGTTCAGGATTATATTCTGTCCAAATGTGTCGATAATTACTACATCATCTTTAATTTCATATTTACCTTCTTTAACTGTTTTAAGCAGATTATTTTTAATTTCACATTTTCCGTCTTTCATGAATTCAACATATTCAACGAGTGTTGAATTTTCTGAATAGTATCTTCCTCTTAAACCCATTGATTTATAACAGGAAAGTGATATCAGACATAGTGTGATTATTGAAAATAGAGCAGCTTTTTTCATAATATTCTCCTCGTAAAAAATCATTCTGCTCCGATCGTAAAATAAAGTCAATTATATAAACTTAAGCAAAGTATGAATTTATTCGATAAATATTTTAAAAAATTCAAAAAATGCTGGAAATTTATATCGCATGGAAATTTAATATGTTATTGAATTAATTAAGACTAAATTATTTGGAGAAAATTATGATTAATACGACTGTTATGAGTCCAGCGGCGATTGAAGCTGAGCAGCGGAGATTTATCACGAAAGTTTACGGATGGATGAGTTTTGCTTTGATGGTTACAGGTCTTGTGGCTTTTTACATTTCTACTAAACCTGAGATTGTCATGAAAATTGTGCAAACGAATATTTTTTTCGGTCTTCTGATTGGGCAATTGCTTCTTGTCGGTGCTCTCTCAGGATGGGTCAGTAAAGTTTCGGCAAAGACGGCGGTAATGATTTTTATTCTTTATTCGATTTTAAATGGAGTTACATTTTCAATTATATTTTTGGTATACACTGCAGCTTCGATAGCACAGACTTTTTTTATTACAGCGGGAACATTCGCAGTAATGAGCATCATTGGATATACAACCAAAAAAGATCTTACCAGGATGGGCGGAATGTTGGGAATGGCGCTTATCGGTTTAATTATTGCTTCGGTCGTAAATATTTTTATGAAAAATCCCATGATATACTGGGTGATAACATACGCGGGAATTCTTATATTTATCGGACTGACAGCGTATGATACTCAGAAAATCAAGAACATGAATATTATCGGAAACGAAGGAACGGATGAAGACACTAAAGAAGCTGTGCTTGGCGCGTTGATTCTTTATCTTGATTTCATTAATTTATTCCTCATGTTTCTGAGAATTTTCGGCAGAAGAAAATAAAACGAATTAATCTGCAGTCGGTGTAATGATGCTTGAAAACTATGATAACTGTGTTGCCTGTAATTTTTTTAATTCCGTGTCATAGTAATCGGCATCATATATCATTTCAGCAAACTATTGCTAAGCAGGATGGATTTAATCGCTAATGTTTTACTTTAATTATATTGGATATTCTGGAAAAGTTGGAAAAGTTGAAATTAATTAATATCTCATCATAATTCCATATGTTATTGAATAAAATGAATGAGATATTAATTAATGTTTAACTGGAAATTTTTTGAAACGGAGATTGTCGTCTCCGCTTTTTTTTAGCCTTTATATTCAAAGTGAACAAGATCAATTAGGAAAACAGCACCAAGCGCGATGCATTTTTTTTCGTTGCTCCATGCTATAGGAAATTCCGCGCCGAAGTTATCAGCAGTTGTAAACATTTCCTTCATCGCCCCGCTCCATTTTTTTGTTATTTTCCCTACTTCGCGTTCGTTCTCCATGATTTGAAAAGTCCATGGTTTAAGAATTGGACCAAACAGTTTGCATGTTTCATGATCCGCGGAGTCATAAACAAGATAAAGTCTGCGGAAAAAAGTAAATTTCTTTTTGATGCTGCCAATTGTTTTTTCCTGTGCATCGAAAATAGTAACTTCAGGGAAAAACCATCTGAAGGGTTTTACAATCTTAAGAACAGTAACTGACGATTTGTCTGTGATAAGCATTGTAAACGGTCTCGCGTTTTTCAAAAGCTGTCTGATAAACCAGTTTGATTTGTCCTCAAAAGCAAAAAATAATTCTTCTCCGGTTGAATTAAAAATTTTATATTTATTTTTCGTTTCAAAACCAGTGATAATTTCCGTCCATTCTTTTTTTTGCTGAACAATGAATCTGTCAATATGTTCAAGATTTAACATAATTAATCTCCTATTTGTTTAATTCAGAAATAATAACATTGAATATAATTTTTGGAAAGATAAATTTTATGCATCTCTTAAAAAATCACGAATGCTTGAATTAAGAGCGCTAAGATCGACAGGTTTTTTTAAATAACCGTCGAATCCCTGTTGAAGAAAAAGTTTTTCATTTGAAACTGCACTGCACGCAGTCATGACAATAACCTTAATCTGCGGGTGGATTTCCTTGATTTTTTTCATGGCAGCAGTCCCATCCATTAATGGCAGCTGGTAATCCATAAGAATAATGTCCGGTATCATTTCGATGGCTTTTTCATATCCTTCTATTCCATTAACTGCTGAAAAAATCTCATAGCCGGCTAATGATAACGCTTCATGCAAAAAACTCAAAATATCTTCATTGTCCTCGACAATCAGAATGGATTCATTCATTTTAACCTGCTATCATCATTCAGCTCAGCATTCAGCTTTATCGTAACAATAAATTACCGCTAAATTCAGATTATTCAAAAAAAAATTATTAAACATAAAGGAACTTCTGAAAACTAATGTTTTGATTTCCGTGTCAGAGCAAGTGCCAATATTATATTGATAAAATTGTTTATAAATGATATATTAATTGAAAAAAAAAGCATACTATTCAATTCTTGACGCAAGTGGAGGATAATTTGGGTACAATTTTTATTGCATTATCTGTTCTGTTTTTTGCTGCTGCATTAGTCAGCTATCAGATTACAGGTATGAAAAAATTGTTTTTATTGATTTTTTCATTGCATACGATTTCTGTCCTCATTTCTTTCGGAATTTTACTTTCTGATTTTCTGACTGATAATTTCGCAAATATGTATGTGTATTCGCATTCAGCAAAAAATCTTCCAGTATATTATAAAATTTCTGCTCTTTGGGCAGGACAGGACGGGTCACTTCTTCTCTGGATGACTTTAATATCGATAGTATCTCTGCTGTATTTTTTAATTGAAAATGAAGTTTCACTTTTTGAAATAGTTATTCATCTTATAAATTTTTTGTTTGTCGCATTGCTGCTGTTGACATACTCAAATCCATTCACAATGAATGCTGTCGCCGCGGCAGACGGAATGGGGCTGAATCCAGTGCTGTCGAATTTCTGGATGACGGTTCATCCTCCTGTCACATTTTTGGGATATACTTTCGCGCTGATATGCTTTTCTTCATCTATCAGACGCATGCTTAAAGAGGAATATTTTTACGATCATGATCAGAAAGTTCCGGTTATTCTTGTGCTGCTGGTTCTTGGTCTTGGTATCGTATTCGGTGCTTTCTGGGCGTATAAAACTTTGGGCTGGGGCGGTTTCTGGGGATGGGATCCGATAGAAAACGCTTCTCTTGTGCCATGGCTGCTCGCGCTGATTTATGTGCATTCAAGCATTCTTGAAAAACGATATCGTCAGTTGATTGTGCATAACAATTTAATGGCAGCATTTATTTATATTTCAGTAATTATCGCCGTGTTTTTGACAATATCGGGAGTGCTTCAGAATTCTTCTGTTCATAGTTTTGGCCAAAGCGGAGTTACAATTCCATTTTTGGTGTATATTGCATTTTTGATTCTGTTGGTAATTGGTGTCGCCTCCCGCTACAATAAATATAAGCCGAGTATAATCCAAGATGATTATGATTTCATATCGCACTTGTCATATGCAATAATCGCGATTAGTTTTTTCGCGGCTTTCATTTTTCTATCGACGGTAGTTCCCGTAGTTTTTTCATTTTTCAATAAATCATTTGTTGTAAATTCTTCATTGTTTCCCAAAGCAGCTTTGCTTTTTGCAGCTGCTTATATAATGTCTGTTTTTAATTATTATTATGATAACAGATCGGAAGACAGAATTGTTCTGATTTTTAGCGGAACAATCGCTTTAGCAACAGGAATTTATTTTAATAATTTGTTGTTCTATCATTACGTTGTTGTATATTTTTCCGTAATGATATTCTTTTATCTGTTATATAAACTTTTATTTCATAACCGAGGTTCTGAAAATAAGACCGCGCTTTGTTCGCACATTGTCGTCATGATGTTTATTGCTTCTGCCGGGTTATTTAATTCACAGCCGGCACAGACCTATGATCTTTCAGCAGGTCAGATTTTTTCAGCGGGTAATAAACAGATTGAATTTACTAGTTATAATGAAAATAGTGAAAATATTTTATTTCAAATTGATGAAGAACGAAAAATCGTACCGTATTACAAATGGAACGAATCTCAGATAACTTTTCCATTGATTTTAACAGACGGACTCTCAGATGTCTATATTGAACCTGAAAGAATAGTATCAGCAAAAGAAAAAGCAACTGTATTCGCCGTCAATGATAAAGAGTTTCTGCAATGGAAGGACAATAATTTCGTCAAGTTAGATGATTTAATAGTAACGAAAAAAAATAATTCAATGAACATTGAAGCAATTCTGCTTTTTAAAACAGGTGATGTTGCCGAGAAAATTTTAGTATCGATGAATTTTTCCGGAAATGCCATGACTGATCAGCCTGCGGAAGTTCCTTTCACAGGGCAGACCGTAAATCTTCGGAAGTTTTCTATTGATGAAAAAATCGTGCAGATATATATTGCACCCGATATTTTTACGAAATATAAATCAGATGTACTGGAACTTACGGTCGGCCGAAAGTTATATGTAAAGGTGATCTGGGGCGCGTTTTTTCTGCTGATTTTACTTTTCTTTTTTCTGCTTGTTAAGACATTTACGGGTTATGAATTATATTAAAATCGAAAATATATTTAAATCTTATTCCGCCGAACTTTACAATGGATTAAGTTTTGAATTTAAAGCTGGTGCTCCTTGCGCAATAAAAGGAAAAAACGGTTCCGGTAAGAGCACTCTTCTTAATGTAACGTCTCTCCATTATTCGCCCGACGCGGGCAGCGTGAAATATTTCTCCGGAAGCAATGAGTTGTCAATCAAAGAAATCAGAAATGCCGTTGGAATCGTATCTCCGTATTTCAATCCTTATGATGAAATGAGCATGAAACATCTCGCTGAATTTGTATCTGCCGGAAATGAAAATAAATTGAATTCGATAAACCGTAATTATAAAGTATTTGAGATTGATCAATCTCAGATTTATGGTGAAATGTCAGTTGGGTTTAAGCAAAGAGTAAAAATATCTTTGGCGTTTAATTCCGAAACAGAATTTTTACTTTTAGATGAACCTTTTACTGCGCTTGATTCCTTCAGTAAAAAGTTGCTTCAAAACCTTATTGATAAAAATAAGAAAGCAGTTGTAATAATTGCTTCAAATAACGATGAAGAATTTAGTTTTTGTAAAAAGGAAATTGTACTTGATTAAACGAATTTTATTTCTTTTAAAAAAAGAATTATTTGTTGAGTATCGTGAAAATAAAACTATGTTTTGCGCAGCGGCTCTTGCGCTTTCATGTTCATTTGTTTTTTCATTCATGGCGTCACTAACGGATTTCTCAGGTAATTATAATTTCATTTTCTGGACGGCGGTATTTTTTACAGTTTTCCCCGGTCTGGATAAAATTTTCCGGTATGAGATAGAAAGAAAAAACATGAAGTTTTTACTTCAGCATTATGATGTCAATGAAATTGCAATATCAAAATTTATTTTTAATTTTTTGCTTATTTTTGTTTCCGAAATAATAGTATTGGCTTCATGCTTGTATTTTAACAATTTGAGGCTTTCATCCGGAGGCATGTTCGTAATTCTTGTGCTTTCTTCTTTTGCTATCGCATCGTCAACATTATTTACGGCTTTGCTAAGCGCCAAATCCGGGGGAAATTTTATTTTCGCGATTTCAATGATGCCGGTGATTATTCCCCTAATGATTATACTTTTTAAAATTAATATTTTTGAAGTTAATTCTATCAATTTTAAAAATGCAATTCTGGTTTTCCTGTATGGCTTTTTTTATTTACTTGTGTCATTGAAATTCAGTGGTTATATTATTAAAGAGGATTGAAAATGATCAAAAAAATCAGATATCTACTGCTAATATTATTCATAGTTCTGCTTATGCTGTTGTGGTTTGTATATGTACAGCCTGTTGAATTTTTAGGATCAAGC
>JBFZEW010000281.1:0-3450 GCA_041306665.1 Spirochaetota bacterium
TTTAAATTTTTTCATTTTATTCCTGTTTTATATTTTAATAGAATTCAATAAAACCACTTAATATACTGATTTTTTTTGTATTCGGCAATGTTTTTTGCGGAATAAAATAATTTTTAATGAATTATTGCGATAAAAGTATATTTATTTGGTTCTTTCTGTATCAGTAAATTACACACAATTCTGTTTAGCAAATTGTTAGCGTCAATATCTTTTAATTATAATAAAATGATTTATTCTATCGATTTCATAAATAAAAAATCGTTATTATGAAAAAATGTATTAAAATATATAAAATAAGGATTTATGCTTTATTTCTTGATATGAAACAATTTAAATTTTAAAAAATTGGAGGAATGTTACTTTGAAGAGTAATAAAATTGTAAAAATTTTAAGAGCAGTACTTCTGGGATTGTTTCTGGTGCTTATTACAGTAGCAGCATATTTTCACCAGACAAAATCAACACCGTCCATTCATGCGCTTTGTCCATTCGGCGGGCTGGAAAGTTTGTATCAGTTCATCGCCGATGGAAATTATGTGCAGAAAATTTTCCAGGGAACAATGATACTTTTCGTAATTACAATGGTTCTGGCTGTTGTATTCAAAAGAAGTTTCTGCGGTCTAATCTGTCCGTTCGGAGCAATTCAGGAGTTTTCCGGATGGCTTGGGATTAAAGTATTTAAAAGAAGATTAATGATGCCTGTAAAAGTGGATAAAGTTCTTCGCTATTTTAAATATGTCGTTCTTTTGGTCACAATAGGATATGCATGGAAAACTGCCGGATTATGGATGGCGCCTTATGATCCATGGTCAGCATTTGGACATTTATCAACCGGTTTTCAAGCTGTATGGGAGGAGTCTCCAATAGCCTTGATCCTGCTTGGAGTTACAATTTTAGGTTCTTTTGCACTCGATAGATTTTTTTGTAAATACATGTGTCCAATGGGCGCAGTATACGCAATAGTCGGAAAAATCAGTCCGTTTAAAATTACCCGCAATGCGGATTTGTGTATTGATTGCGGAAAATGTAATAAAGTCTGTCCTGTAAATATTGATGTTCAGCATGGTAAAGATGTTAAATCATCTGAATGTATTGACTGTCAGTTATGTGTTCTTGATTGTCCTAAAGCTGGAGCTCTTGAAATTAAAGAAGGATCAAAAACAATGAAACCATTAATTGTAATTCTTCTTGTAATGGCTTTATTTTTCGGATCAATTTTTATTTTTCAGGCAGCAGGTCTATATACTTTTTCAACAAAAGTTGAGGCAGGCGCTGGTATGGCATTGAGAGATGTTGTCGGTTCAATGACAATTCAGGAACTTGCAGATGCTGCAAATATGGATTTGAAAGAAATTTATGTAAAAATGAAAATCCCTGAAAATGTTCCTGCTGACAAAAAATTTAAAGAAATAAAAGATGTTGCACCTGATTATGATTTTCATAAAGTAAAAGAATCACTTGAAAAAGGTGAATAAAAGTCCCTGGACTAAATTAATTTAACATAAAAACGTCTGCTAAATTGCAGACGTTTTTATTGTCAAACCTTCCAGTCCCTTCAATGAAGAAATATCTTTAAGTGAAAACGGTGCTGATGATTTTGTCGACAGAACAATTTTTCCCTCTATTTTGAGCGGTAGAGTTACTTCTTTTTCTGAAAAGTTTATTAGTGTGAAAAAAGACTGGCCGTTGTGTGTACATTTCCACATTACAGGGAAGCGCCTTTAATAAATGCGATTATTTTCTATTGACAAACGAGTTAAGTATAGTAAATTTCTAATTCTGAATAGTAAGATGACTATTCTATTTCAGGAGTTAAAATGAAGCGGAAAATGTATAATAGTTTCTTTTTACGTTTAATGATTATGGTGTTTATTGCATTTTTTCAGAATTCAATGAGAGCGGAATATGTTTTTCTTAAAGATGGTTCAATTATTGAATGTTCAATTATAAAAGATTCTTCCAGTTCAATTCAAGTAAGGCTGAAAAATAATGAAACCGAAATTATAAAATATTCATCAATACTCCGGATTGTATATACAGACATGACATTAAAAAAAATCTATGTACAACTGCGCAATGGCAAAGTTCTCAAGGTTTATAAGGTAAATGAAGACCAGGATTCTTATACTTTCAGAAAGAGTCTTTATAAGCCGGAAGAATTTAAACTTAAGAGAAATGAAATTCTTCATATTTCTGAAAGAAAGATTGAAACTGTGGAAAAAAAAGCATTGAACAAAAAACAATATTCTCTCGGGATTGCTCCAGGAATAATTTTCCCTATTGGTGATTTTTATGAAATGTACAGCGCCGGTTTGGGGACTAAATTATATTTTATAAAAAGAAATATGTTTTTTAAAGATCTGGATTTAGGAGTAAATTTGGGTTATTATTATCTTGGCGGAAAAAATCTTTTGAAGGAAAAAGACTTAATTTATGATACATTATTTCTTCTTCCTTTAAGCTTTTCAGCTAGTTATGATTTTGTGACAAACGGTAAATTTTGCATTAAACCGATAATTTCAGCCGGTGAAATATATCTTGGCGCTGAGTATAAAGACGCGGCAGATCCGCTGGATTCTGATAAAGTATTATCCGTTTTTGAGCCTTTCGTTGAAATTGGAGTTTCTGCCGGAATTTATTATAAAGATTACTTAATGATCAACTCAGGATTAAGTACTGGAATCATTTTAGAAAAAAGCGGTACCTTAAATTATTTAATGCTGAATGCTGGAATCGAATTCTTATTTTAGAAGGAAAGGTTATGTATAAAAAAATCAAATTATTTTTGAATGTAATATTTGTCATGACTATCGCTTTTAATTTATTATCATGTGAGGATGGTCTGCTTGATACTTTTAATGACAGAAAAGTCTATAAGCTTCGTGATAAAGGACCTGCCGGAGGATTGATTTTCTATATTAATCCAAACTGGGAGCATGATGGCTGGAGATATTTAGAGACTGCGCAAGCTGATCTTGATCCTCAAAAATTCAGCAATATAAGCACTTTTTATGCGGGAACTTCAACAGCAATTGGTTCTGGCCGGGTTAATTGCGATGCTATTGTTAATCAGCTTCTTCATGTTTCAAGTTCTGCTCAAACATGTGTTGAATATTCAGCAGGAGGATATAGCGACTGGTTTTTACCATCGAAAGATGAACTGGCAAAAATGTATGTTAATCTTAAAAGCGGTATTGATGAAAACGGAGACGCATACACACCAGTTGGAAATTTAAATAATGATAATTATTGGAGTTCTTCAGAGTTTAATGCATCTTCCGCCTTTGTGCAGCATTTTGGCAGCGGAGCAAGCACGTCAGAAGCTAAAGGCAACTAAGTTTTAATCAGGGCTGCAAGAGTTTTTTAAATATATTGTTTAATAATACGCCAGCTAAATTGCAGACGTTTTTATTATCAAACCTTCCAGTACCTTCAATGAAGAAATATCTTT
>JBFZEW010000282.1:0-5388 GCA_041306665.1 Spirochaetota bacterium
CTCTTCCGATCTGGTATGCAGTTCATCAATAAATAGAATGACGTTTCCATTTGAACTTTCCACGTCATCAATTACACTTTTAAGCCTTTCTTCAAACTCGCCTCGGAATTTTGCTCCAGCAATTAAAGCTCCCATGTCAAGCGAAGCAATTGTCTTCCCTTTAAGCGACTCAGGTACATCACCGGAAACAATGCGCTGAGCGAGTCCTTCAACGACAGCGGTTTTCCCGACGCCCGGTTCGCCGATTAATACCGGATTGTTTTTAGTGCGGCGGGTTAGAACCTGCATAATGCGGCGGATTTCTTCATCACGGCCGATTACGGGATCAAGTTTGTTGTTCTGCGCGTATTTCGTTAAATCCTTGGCGTACTTTTCGAGCGAGTTATATTTATCTTCCGCGTTCTCATCAGTAATGCGTTTATCACCTCGTATGTCGATAAGTACTCGTAAAATATTATCGCGCGTCATTCCATTATGATTTAAAATTCTGAATGATGTCGTATCTTTCAAAGTAGCGAGAGAAAGAATAATGTGCTCCGAGCTGAGATACTCATCCTTCATCCTGACAGCTTCATTCCACGCGGAATCAAGAACTTCCCGAAGCTTCTGCGACATTTGCGCTCCGCCGGGACCGCCACCTGTCTGACGCGGCAAATTCGCGATTGCCTTATCAGTCTCCTGTAAAATGTAATCCGCGGCAACCCCGATCTTCTGAGATATTGAATTAAAAATTCCGCCCTTCTGCCGTATTACGGCTTTGAGAAGATGTTCGGGCTGAATTTCATATTGACTGTGTTCAGTAGCAGCATTCTGCGCATCGGCAATTAAATCCTGCGCCTTGATTGTCATTTTATCCATTCGCATAATAATTCTCCATTCAACAGTATTGAATCAGTTCGATTTTTACTTCAGAATAAATTAAAATTTCCGGAAACGATCCGCGGTTTAACCATATAAAAATAACATTTAAGATTTAAAACGTCAACAGGAAAGAAAATTTTATTCGACAACGAGAGCTCCGTCTTCAAGAATAATATCAAGAACATATATATCTTTTTTAAGTGAAGCCGGAGTATACATTACAAGCTGACCTTTAAATTCAAAAAGATCGCCTTTATCGAGAAGCGTTGAAAATTCAGAATTTTCGGTGTAAAGATGAAATTTAAAATTCATTCCGCTATTATTTAAACTGTCAATAAGTTCAATACAGTATTGCTGCTTGTATATATTTTTTTTTATGACACGCTCGACATAGCCCTTAGTCACAACAATTTTTTCAAGATACGAATCGATAAGATCGTCTCTATCTATCGGAAGAGTTTTGAGAATCTGACTTACGAAAACAGCATCAATTCTGACAATCAGTTCAGGTTCATCCTGCGCCGATGTGGAAAAAATTCCGAAAAAAGTTAAAAGCACGCAAAATGTAATAATGTATTTAATATTTCTATTCATTAAATTTTATCCCGATTTTTCTGCTTTCACGCAGAACTTCTACAGAATAAATATTATATGATGAATTTTCAACTACATTATAAAACGTTTCCATATTTTTAACATTTTTATTATTCACTGAAAGAATAACATCTCCAGGACTTAACATATTTTTATGCGTTTCGCTTCTAAATGGAGACACGTAAGTGACTATAACCAGATTTTTATTCGCATCAAAATCAAATTCAAGACCGTATCGATCAAGAATGACTTCGATTGATTTTCCGAATTTCATGTAGCTGTTTTTTTCGACAAGCACAACTTTATAAATGAAAATTTTACCATTCCTGTCCAGAATCACTTCAAGAGTGCCGCCAACCGGACTGTTTTTAACAATCTTCAGCATTTCACCCTTGCTATTAATTATCTCTTTGTTGATTTCACGAATTATATCTCCTTCGCGAAGGCCTGAACTTTCCGCAGGAGAGCTGGTAATTACGGAAACGACTCTTACGTCGTAATTTCCTGATTCGCTTTCTCTAAATTCATTTTTCACGAGCAAACCAAGCCAGCCGCGTCTCACTTTTCCATAAGTTATTAAATCATTAAAAACTTTCATTACCATGCTGCTCGGAATCGCGAAACTAATGCCCTGAAAACCTCCCGACACTGTTCTAATCGCAGTGTTTATCCCGATCATTCTGCCGTCGGAATTCACAAGCGGTCCGCCCGAATTGCCGGGATTAATCGGAACATCTGTCTGAATGAAATCTTCAATTTCAGTGAAACCGACATCATAGCGGCCGACTGAAGAGATTACTCCCGATGTAATGGAATTTTTCAGTCCATAGGGACTGCCGATTGCAATTACCCACTGACCGGCTTTTAAATCATCGCTTGAAGCGGATGGAATCGGAACAAACTGAATCCCGTTTATTTTTTGAAGCTTCATTACTGAAAGGTCTGTCGCCAAATCGCTTATATAATATTTCCCTTTGACTTTTTCGAAATTGCATTCAGTTCCGTCATAAAGCATTGCCTGAAAATAATCTCCGCCTTTCACGACATGGTTGTTAGTAACAATGGAACCGTCGTCGTCGATAATGGTTCCCGATCCGTAACCGATTTTAGAATATTTAGCTCCGCCTGAAGTATTTACTTTTTCAAACACTGAAATATATATTACAGATTTTTTCGCGGACTCCGCGGCGAATTCAAAATTTTCAGCGCTCAGCGATGCTGTCATGAAAAACACAGATGCTAAAGCTGAAACTATTTTTTTTAAATATTTATTTTCCTGAAACAACATTGAAATATGTTTTTCCTTTTCCTATGTTATATTTCTGAAAATCAATCGGCTTCCCCTTTGGAGCGAATTTATATTCCGACTCCTTGACGTTCATGCCTGCAGCAAGAGAATATATCGCCATGCTTACTCCTTCGGCGATTTCATCCTGATTTTCGGTAAGTAATTTTCTATATCTGTCGCTTTTTAAATAACCGAGTTCCACGAAAGCGGAAACTGCGTTAACGTAAAGCGGAATGCTCCACGTAGAAAAATAAGGATTGCCATGAAACTGCTCTTTATTGTCGTTTCCAGAAATTTTCAAAGATGTAAGAACATAACGTATTATTTCATTTGACGCGTAAAGATTGTCTCCTCCGTAACCATCAATACCGCCGTCTCTTTTATACGCCTCATATTTTGATTTTTCCCTCTCCCAGAAAGCGGTGGTATAATCAAACTCGTCTAAAGTTTTCGCGTAATGCTTTTCCGATCCGGCTTTAAAATATTCTTCCCAGCCCGGATTATCGCGGTATATCCAGTCCACCATGTTATACCGTATTCCTTTAAAATCATCATAATTGACGGAATAGTCAATATTTAATCCATATCCGATAAAGTATGTCGCGGCATCATCAATGTGCCATTGAAAAGCGGAACGGGTGTCATCTTCAATGAACCACTGATTATACGGACTTTTTCTGAAATAATCGATGCTTCGGTTTTTATCTTCGATGAACCAAAGAGCTTTTTTCATGAACTCAAAAGGCGGCACTGCCACGGCAGTAATCCCGCGATGATCTGAAGGCGCCGCGAAATCGCAATGAAGTGACACTACAAGGTTTGGATTTAAACTATTAATGTATGAAATCCGTCCGTGAGTATTATTTCCTTTTTTATCAGGAAAGTCATATAACCGGAACGGCGCGTTAATATCATCGTCTTCGTCAAATTTTTCCATGTTTATGGATTCAGGCCGTGAAGAATAGGACTTGATGATAATTCTTCGCGGAGGTGTTGAAGTGTATTTGGACAGGATTTTCACGAATTGCGAATATCCCTTTTCCGTCTCGGTGAGTTTCAGAATTTTTATGACTTTTTCCGAAATGTCGTACATTATTTCGCTTTCGTATAATTTACCGTAGCTCGCCCCTTCGGCGAAATATTGCAGGTATTTTCCCGAAACAGTGTCGAATTTATCGCCATGCTTTTCCATTGGTTCGATTCCCGCACCGCCGTGACCGGGATCAACTACTACGGTATATATTGGAAATTCCATCTGTCCAAAACTGACAGGTTTAATTATAAAAAAAGCGGCAACGATAACGCCTGCGGCAATGTTGATTATTTTAGATAAATTCATTTCAGCCCGTGTAAAACAAAAAAGGGGATTTTTAAAATCCCCTTTTTTGAATTTGTATTTAAGTGAGATTAATTAGTCGTAGTCTTTTTTTCTTCTTCTTTGAATTCAGGAGCTGTTGTTTTTTTATCAGTCCAAATTCTATTTCTGTTGTCCGCTTTGTGTTTGTCGTATTTATTCTTGTACTGCTCAGGATCAAGAGATTCAAGAATGTCAATCGCGTATTTTTTTGTTATTCTGTAATTGAAAAGAGACAAAGAATAATTCTGATCAAGTCTTGCTCTTTCAGCATCATCAAGATTCTGATAAGCGATTCTAAGTCTTGATTTGTTATCAAAAAGAATTCTGCCTTTGTTCGGATCAGATTTTGTTCTTGAATCAAGAGTCAACTCAAGAATGTTTGACGCGCAAAGACTTAAAATATCAAGGCAATCCTGACGGTATTTATCGGAAATTTTTTCATAATAATCGTTTATCTGCTTGCTGTTGAATTTTAATCTTTCTGCGGCATAGATTACGTTTCTTCTGTAATAAAGATCCATCGCTGCTTTATAACCTTCGTAAACAGTTTTGTAGTCATTTTCCCAGCTTGAATTTTCAGCTTTGAAATTCTGAGTAATTACGTTAAGAATGTAAATATTATCAAGATTTCTCTTTTCAAGTTTAGTACATGTATCAAGCGCATGAAAACGGGCAAGATAATTTTCTTCCGGTCTGTCTGCTTCAGAATAATCCGCGCCCGGGTCAGTCTGACTTACAGCAACTTTTCCGTCATTTGTTTTATTGTCAGCACTTTCCTGCGCGCTTATAACTGACGCTAACATTGCTACTAATACCAGAGCGAATACTGCTTTTAAGTTCGATTTCATTTTGTTTACTCCTATTCTTTGTATTGATTAATATTTCATAAGCAGGTCTCCCTACCCGCGTTATTCTAAAATCTGTTTATTTTAACCTGCTGTTTTAATATAAGCAACAATTTTTTTTATTTTTTAAGAAATTAATTATTTTTAAAAGACATAATCAACTTTCCGGCACTATGCGACATATTATATAAAACTTTTCACCATCCGTTCACTTGATAAGCATGATCCGCACATCCATGACATTCGTATTTGTCGGACCAGTTTTGATAAGTCCGCCGGTTTTTTCAAAAAGATGATACGAGTCATTTTTATTCATATAATCATTATAGTCAATGCTGTTTATGGAACAATAATCCTTCATTTGATTATCAGCGAATGCGCCTGCCGCGTCAGTCGGCCCGTCGCTGCCGTCTGTTCCGATACTCGCCGCAACAATTCGTCTT
>JBFZEW010000283.1:0-7061 GCA_041306665.1 Spirochaetota bacterium
AGTTCGCCCGAGCCTATAGAAGCTGCATTAAAATATTTCGGTGAACTTGTTGAAGATCTGATTAGACTGTAATTAAAATAAATAATATTAGAAAAGGATGATAAAACAGCCGGAATGTCACTGTTTTATCATCGCACAATTTTTTATTTTTTTGTTTTAAATTTAAAAGGAACATATAACGGACAGAACCCTAGCAAAGAAGTAACAATAAAAATTAGCGCAAATGCCCCAAGAATCAGAGCCGCAATTCCATTAATTTGGCCTGCAATAAATAATACAGCGACAACAACAGCTAAAGCGGATCTAATTAATCTATCTGCTAATCCCATATTCTTAACCATAATAACCTCCAAGTTACAATATAATATATATCTAAATTTCAAATAATCCAAAAAAATCAGAAATTTAAATGTCATTTTCATATGTAATTGAAATTGGGAGAATCATAAAATAAAAGAATATATGGTCTTTTCATTTCCATCAACATCAAATGAATGATAAATTATTAAAAAAGTTAAAAAATCATTAAAAAAATTTACATTTTTACCGAAATTTTCGTTATATAGTTAAGAATACTTTATGGAGATACTGTATGTATGAAAGCAGTCTAAATATCGACGCAGATGTAAAATCAATCATTACTAATTACAGCGCTATTTCGCGAATTTCAATGAGTACCATTGTTAAATTACTTCTTAAAAAAGTAGATAAAAAATACAGAAAAAACCCGTTCATGCCGGGATTAATTCAATATCAAAGACATACTCCCGATAATGGATTTGAGAAATTGCATTATTTATTAGATCGGAAAGAAAAAGATCAGTTTGAACTGATGCGAGCCCGTTATAAAATTAGTATTAGCTATCTTGTTCTTATTGGTTTTTTATTATTTTTTGATGACCTTGTGAATGAACTATCAAATCTTAATAATACTGATTGCGTGAAACTGGATAGTTATCCATTGAAAGAACAAATAACTAAAAAATGCAGTAGAAATAACTGGATTTTAAAAGAAAAAGAGACCTAAAAAAAATAAAAACTCTCAAACTTAAAAAAGTTATACTAAATTTATCAAAAATTATTTTTTCAGAAATAATTACCAATAAAGCATTATAAAAAATTAAGAAAAATCAATATCTATGATCCTGAATAAACTGAATAATAAACATTACGAGTCCCGAAATAATATAAATCGCAATAAGACCAATCTGAATAAATAAAATCCATTTTCTGAAAATTATTGAAAGTGCAATTACTATTGCAATAAACATTATAAGACGAATTCCATATAGTTTTTTTAATACGACCGCTTGCGGTTTGGAAAAACGTACGGTTGAAACCATTAACAATGCAATAACTATAAATACAGGCACAAAATAAAACTGATGCGAACGAATATATTCAGGTTCAGTAATTGCTATCGGTATTAGAGCAATCATAATTCCCGCGATTGGAGACGGTAATCCTGAAAATGAATCTGATTCATGTGTGACATTAAACCGCGCAAGCCTGTACGCGGCGCAGACTGGGAAAACTACAGCAATCACCATTCCCGCTAAAAATGGCTTTTGACCCAAAGTAATATAGAAGTCAGATAAATATGCATTAAACACAAGATAACCTGGAGCGACTCCAAAAGTTACACAATCAGCTAACGAATCAAGTTCAGCACCAAGTTTACTTGATACTTTCAGCATTCTCGCAACCTGGCCGTCAAGTCCATCTAACAGCGCAGCAAATAAAATGGAAAAACCAGCTTGAGCGAAATCGCCCCTTGACGCAAAAACAATCGAGAAAAATCCAAACAGAAGATTACCCATTGTTATTGAATTCGGTATCCATGCTAAATTCATTTTCACTTTATACCTCAATGTATATTGAATTATGTTTAAATAATTGTCAATTATTTAAACATAATTCGCGTTAAAGCGCGTAAATTTTAAAAGTTTAAGAATATTTGCTGATGGATTTAATTACAATTATTCTTTCACCTTCATCAATATTCAGAGTTACTTCATCATTTACTTTTTTATTCATCAGTTTGTTCGCGAGCCGCGATCTGTAAGATAATATATTATCTTCAAAATTAACATCCCATGGCCCTAAAATGGAATATGTTTTTTCTTCATCCGTTCCTTTAATTTGGAATGTAACTATCGTGCCAATTGAAACGCAATCCGTTTTAATTGAATTCAAATCAATGATTTTCGCTGTTTTTAATTCGCCGTCTAAGGTCGATATTGATTTCTTTAATATTGCTTGTTTTTCAATTAGTGCATTATAATCGACATTTTCCCTGACATCACCGGAAACATCTGAAGCATTTGACAATTCTCTTTGAAGTTTTACCATTTCTACATTTACAAGATTACTCAGCTCTTTAACCTTATTATCATATCCGCTCTGGAGAACATACAATGCCTCATCGTTGAAAGTATCATCCGCTTTTTTTATTTCTCGCGGAATATAATTCGGATATTTTACTCTGATGATTTCAATAATTTTTTCAAGCTGAATTTCTTCAAAGAAATCGGAACTCAAAGACATGTCATACAGCTTATTCAAAAAAGTTTCCTCAGATTCTTTAATCATGCCGCGGAGAATTTCTTCATTGTTCGAAAATAAAATATCCAGAACGCTGTTTCTGAGTCTGCTTCCGCGCTGTTCGATTTTTTTAATTTCTCTGAGAATTCGGAAAAATGACAATATCAAAGCGTTTCGCGAATATTCCAGCCATGGGTAATCCCATGACCCTGAAAGAATATTTTTAGCCGCGAACAGAAAGATATCAGGATATTCTTTTCCGTTTAAAATTATTTTTTCAACAAAAGCATTTATCGGAGTGAAAGCTTTTTCCTGTATGAATTTATTAATAATGTATCTGTGTATTCGAACCGGCAGTTCGAATAAAATATCAGAATAAACTTCCTGCCAGTCGCTTCTTATCTCCTGAATTAAATTCAGAAATTCCTTCTTATTGTCATATGATGTAATTTTCTGAGAAATTAAAGTAAGCTCATTGCTTGTTTTAATATACTCAATCACATTTTTTTTCAAAGCAGCTACAGTCTGATTTATTTTATCAGAATACTTCACGAATCCGCTCAGTAAAAAATATGAAAGAATGAGCTTTGTACTTGAACCTTCTTTCGCTGAAGTTTCAAAATAATTAACGATAATGTCCGCGTTTTCAAATTTATCATCAGCATCAACATTGTTATGAAACTCTTCCGCGATGGTAAGTTTTTCAGAAAAACTTTTTGACTTATTGAATCTGTTTATCAACTCATCCGAAAAAGTAACCGGTTTTTCACGAAGATATATTACATCTTTCTTTAAATCAGAAAGTCCAAGTTCGGGATCTTTTTTAATTACAGTTTTTGTTTTGCTCCACCATTTCGCCCAATTTTTCTGCTCCACAAATTCAGGAATTAAATCATTTTTCAAATTAGCCACAGTCACATTTTCGCCATAAGAACGGATAATCATTTTAAAAAATGAAAGAAAATCCTCGCTGAACATTTCTTTAATTCCCTGAGGATCAAGAAATTTTCGCACATAAAAATGATCAGCACCGACCGGTTGAAGTGAACTTAAAGCCATTTGGACAGACATTTTATGCTCATTCTTCTGCGGAAAATCAATAATTATGGAGTCATTATCTATTGATTTGATCTGACCAAGACCCCATGTGCGATGAAACACATGATTATCTTTTTCAAAAACTATATTATTTTCAAACATTTTAATTGCGGTAGCCACCGGTTTTTTGAAATTACCGAGACCTGAAAGCAGCATAAACTGCTGAAATTGAGAATGCATTCCATATTTTAATTCATACATTTTTATAAGATGTTTCCGCGATTCGTTATCTTCCGGTGAAATTTTAAGAATTCGTTTTAAAATTTCTATAGAAACATTTGAGTTTTCATTTTCATATTTTAAATTTAATTTTTTCAGCATATCAGGCAGGATTGAAAGCTGCTGCGCATCAACAAGCTGACGTTCAATTCTCTCAAAATACGCGATGTCATCCCACGCAAGATCAACAAGAATGTTCCACAACGCCTCAATTTCATCATATTTTGACGCTTTTATGAAACCTTCTATGGCAAGCTTAAGATACTGAACGCTTTTTTCAGGATCATCTTCTTTTAAAGCGACAGATAGTCTTTTTGCAATTTCCGCGTCAAACCGGTCAAGTTTCAACAACTCTTCCCAAACCGGCACAGCTTCCTTCTGCCGCTTCATTCTTTCAAGCGCGGTTCCAAGCGCTTTTAAAGCATGACGATTTTCGCCGTATTCCAGAACTTTTTCGGATATATGTTCGACTACTGACCATTTACTATTCTGAAGAAACAGATCAATCAGCACTTTAAAATAAATTTTATTGTCAATTTTATTGAAATTATATGCTATCAGCCCGAGTACATATTTAGCAGTAACGGATTCGCCGTTTACTCCAAGATGATTATCGCATTCTTTTGAAATTTCTTCAACCATGTTTTCTGACACAATATTGTTGAAAAAATCTTCAAGTATTTTAAAACGCGGAACTCCGATATCTTTCGGACTCATTCTGCCCCAGACTTCTTCTTTGAAAAGAGATTCCAGTCTTTCAATTATTTTTTCTTTTTCCATATCAAACATCCTTAATTTTTTCCAGGGAAATTTAACCCATATCACAAAAAAGAAGTATCCATCTTATTGGAGATGGATACTTTCTGATACTCACCTATGTTTTATTTACTTACTGTGCCGGTTTCGTGTTATCAGTTGTTGTATTTCCATTTGTTTCTTTATTCTTAATCGATTCAAAACTGTTTTCCAAACCTGATCCGTCAAATTGAACTTCGAAAGTCTCTGTCAGTACTTTCAGCTGATCGAAGAAAAAGAAAGTATTATTCATGATTTCATTCGGATCTGATCTCAGTACAAATCTTTCAATTTTTAAAGTTTTTGTCTGAGGATATGATTCTGTTTCCTGTGGAATAAAAATTGGAACATCCACGCTCATTGGTCTCCATCCTACAAAGTTAACAGAACCGAATTTTAGAACATGCACGTTTCCTTTATAATCTTTTACCCACACTTCAAGGTAATAATTGTTTCCGCGTCCATGCACCCAGACTGAAATACCATGCGCGCGACCTGGCAGTTGAATCGGTGCAGGAGGTATAATAGAAACGGAATTATATCCAGGATATGTGAATTCAAAATTTAATCCAAGACATTGCTTCTTTTCCATTCCTTTTTTATCTTGCGTCCACTGTTCAACTTTAAGGTCAGCAGGAGATCCTTCAACAAACTTCAATTCGATTGTTTTGACAGGATCTTTCTTCTTAGCATCACCTTTAAATTTTTTAGGGGTTGTCTCCGCTTTCCATTCAGCGGTCTGCTCAAAATCTTCAACAACAACCGCTTTAATTTCACGCACACTGATATCTGGTTCAACATTTGTTACTATTTTTGAGAAAACTGTTGATGAAGTAACAATCATCAAAGCTATAAGACCTAAAGAAAGAAGAGATTTCTTTCCTTTAAATTGTATTTTCATAATTCCTCCGGACATTCACTTCAAAATAACTTATATTCTCAATGTCAGCATGCCGCGTTACACGGCATGTTAATATTACCAGTTGTCTTTAATATTAGGATCTCCAGTAAATTCAGAAAGATCAGTAATTATTCTGAAATTATCCATGTATGTATAAAAAGTTCCCGGTGCTTCAAAATTATCACATTCTATAAAGAATGAAACAAAATGAAGATTTTTATCAAGCATAGCATAACTTGCTGATTGAGGCAGCCATCCCGGTAGAATTACCGACATTTCACGCCATCCCCAGAAATCCAAACGTCCAATTTTTATTTTGTGTGTTTTTCCTCTGTAATCACGCAATTTAACAGAAAGTGTATGCCTGAATTTTCTTCCAAGAACCCACACTTTAATTTCTTTTGCTTTTCCGCGTATGATGTATTCGTTAGGAGGAAATACCTCAACTCTGTCAAAACCTCTGTCAATAAAATAAGTTTTAACGCCTAACACATACCCATCCTTGTGAGCTATACCATTTTCATCATTCAACTCAATTTGTTCCGGAGTTGTTTCACCATTCTCATCTGTTTTAACAGGTTTTCCCGGTATTTTTCTGATTTTAGTGTCACCGAGAGGGCAAGTCGAAGTTGCTCTCCAGTCCTCACATTCTTCGAAATCATTAAGCCAATCTTCTACAAGACCATCCTGGCGTTTCTTCTGCTCACTGGTGTTGTTTGTGGCATTTACTCCAGCAGTGTCCTGAGCATCCAGTTTTAGCGATAAACCGCCTGAAACTATAAACAATGTTCCAAGTAGAATCGGCAACAAAAACGATCTGACCTCCCTTTTCATCATGTATCTCCTTAAAAATTTTATCGAAAATATAGTAATAATACAGACTTTTCTATATTTATAATCGGACTTTAAATATAGAAAATTTAATTAATACTTAAATTAATTTTCATTAATTTATAAAAGCATATCAAAAATACTTCAAATGTCAAGAAAATAATAAAAGAAAAAAAACGTAATGCTAAATATTTTTTATATATAAAAAGAGCCATCACAATGATGACTCTTTTTATGCTGCTTCTTTATAAAATTTTACAAATTATTTTACAAGTTTACCATAAATCACAGAAAAAGCTCCGGTCATTGAAGCCATTATAAATACAAACCCGATTATGTATATTAGGACGCCTAGAACAGCTGCGATTTTCGTGAAAATAAACGCTAAAATCATTAAAATGACAATTAAAACAAGATAAAGCAGGAATAATCCGCCGAAAATTACCCATTTTTTACCATAAGTCAGTTCATTACTTTTTGTTAATGCTTCTGTAGGATTCATACCTTTATCAATAACAAGAGGAATAGCCAGACACCACGCGATTGATATAACAATTGCCGGTACTATAAAAAATATCATACCCGCATAAATACCAATCATCATGAACCCGTTAGTGAGAAAATATTCTCCCATGTTCTTTCTGTACTTAGGATCAAAATTTTCTGTCATTGA
>JBFZEW010000284.1:0-5500 GCA_041306665.1 Spirochaetota bacterium
CTTAAAGGTTATGTCGGACGTACTGATATTGTTAAAAATATTACACCCCACACATTGAGACATTCATTCGCGACGCACATGCTTGAAAATGGCGCTGATTTAAGATCCGTACAGGAACTTCTCGGACACATGGATATATCGACAACTCAGATTTATACTCATCTTGCCAAGAAGAAACTTCAGGATTATCATAAACAGTTTCATCCAAAGGCGTGATAGAGGTGAAGAAATCTGTCATATTACTATTTGCTTTTTTATGTACGATTTTATCAGGGTGCATTCCGCCAAGGCATTATTCGGCTGATTTTTCGAAGCAGAGAGTAAGTTCAATCGGTATTGTAAAAGTACTTATCGGGAAAACAGAAGGTAAAATTATTCTAAGTTCAGAAAAGGGAATAACCGCGTTTGACAGCCATAATAAAGTTTACTACCGCGGAAAAAATATTACCGTATCTGCAGAAGACGTTAATTTAAAAATTAAAATTGAATCGCCTGACGGAATAATTAGTGTTGATAATGTTCAATACAGAGGTTTTATTGTTCTGAGCAAAGTGCAAAATAATCTTCAGATAATAAATCATGTAAACATTGAAAATTATCTTTGCGGTGTTGTCCCGATGGAAATGTCGAAATCATGGCCGCTCGAAGCGTTAAAAGCGCAGGCAATTGCCGCAAGATCATACGCGTATAACCACATTCTGAACAACAAGAATACAGTTTTTGATCTTGATTCAACTACAAAGTTCCAGGTGTATGGCGGCTTTAATGCTGAAAGTGAAATCAGCAATAAAGCGGTGCGTGATACTGCCGGAGTAGTGATGATCAGCAAAGATAAACCAATCGCGGCATTTTTTCATTCTACCTGCGGCGGTGAAACTATTTCAAACCAGTATGTATGGAAAGGTGAAAATTCGGAATATCTTACTGATGTAAAATGCACTTACTGTTCTGATTCGCCGCATTTTACCTGGCATGAAGAAATGTCTATTAATGAGTTCAGCTCGGTTTTGCGCAAGAATGATTCTGCCGCCGGCGCTTTAAAAGGTATAACTTTTAAAAAACATAACGGTCGGGTTACTGAATGTATTTTAAATCATTCTTCGGGCGTTATTTCTGTTTCGGGAAATGATTTACGTCTTCTTCTGGGAGCAAAGAAAATAAAAAGCTGGTATTTTACAACTTCGAAGGTTAACAATGTAATAAGAATTGATGGACGCGGTTATGGTCACGGTGTCGGAATGTGCCAGTATGGCGCAAGAGGAATGGCTTTGAAAGGACTTGATCATGTTGAAATTCTGAGAAAATATTACAGAGGAATCGAGTTTTTACGTATTTAGCTCATTATGTCTGAAAAAAACAACTATACTCTAAATGATTTTGATTTCAATCTTCCTGATGAACTGATTGCCCAGTATCCCGCGGAAAAACGGGATGATTCACGGCTGTTTGTTTTAAACAGAACCAACTCTTCATTTAAGCACAAACATTTTTATGATCTTCCGGATTTGTTAAGCTCGGATTCATTACTGGTTTTTAATAACGCACGCGTAATTCCGGCGAGAATAATGTTCAGGCGTGAAACCGGCGCGCTTGTAGAAGTGGTTCTTGCAAGAAAAATCAATGAAATGTCATGGTTAATTTTGACAAACAGAATGAAAAAAATCCGGCCAGATGAAGTTCTTCACAGTGTGGAAAATAATTCCATTTTAATAATTGTTAAAAATCGACGCGGAGATTTTTTTGAGGCAGTAACTTCAGTTCCTTTTACAAACGATATTTTATTGCGAATCGGAAAAATGCCTTTGCCTCCATATATAAAACGGGACAGCGAGAAAATCGATGAATCAAGATATCAGACTGTTTACGCTCAGTCAGGAAATGCTGTTGCCGCTCCTACTGCCGGTCTGCACTTTACGGATGAAATTTTTTCGAAGCTTTCGGAAAGGAATATTGAAACTGTTTATACGACATTAGACGTCTCATGGGGCACGTTCAGTCCTGTCCGCGCGGAAAATATTTCTGAGCATAAAATGCATTTTGAAACTTATGATCTGAGCGAGTCATGCGCTGAAAGGATTAATGCTGCGCGGTCTTCAGGAAAAAAAATAATTGCAGTCGGGACTACAAGTCTTCGCGTTCTGGAAAGCACATTTCAAGAAGGAAGAAATGTTCCAGGTAAAGGCGAAACTGACATTTTCATTTATCCTCCATACAAAGTAAAATCAATCAACAGTATAATTACGAATTTCCACACTCCGAAATCCACATTACTCATGCTTGTGTCCGCGTTCGCTGGATATGATCTGGTAATGCGCGCATATAATGAAGCAGTAAAGGAGAAGTACAGATTTTTTTCATACGGGGATTCAATGTTTATTGAATAGGGGATTAAAATGAAAGTATCCGATTTATGCAATAGTTTGGATAGTCTGTATAAATTCAGAAATCAGGAAGTTTATGATAATTGCGGACCGCAGATTATTTTTGAAGAAGAAAATGCTGAAAACATTTTAATTTCTCTCGATATTGATTTTAATGTTCTGCATGAAGCTCTTGAAAAAAAATGTAATGTTATTATCACGCATCATCCGTTGATTTTCGATCCTGTTAAAAACTTGTCTTTTTCCAACTCAAAATCACGACTAATATGCGCTTTGGTTCTGAATAAAATTTCTGTAATATCAGTACATACCTGTCTTGACAGAAAATACCCGCTGCTTCTTGCCAATATTTTAGGTTTTAAAAACGCGAAAGTGTTTCTGCCCGATGTTTCGACTCCGGATGAAGGTTTTGGTTCAATCGGTATTGCCGATGAAAAAATGATATTTTCGGATATTTTATGCAGAATTAAAAAAACAATTCAATTAGATTATGTTCTCTACGCGGGCGATTTAAATAAAGAGATAAAAAAAGCTGTAATTGTCAACGGTTCGGGAATGTCGTTTTTCAATGATTGCGTAAAATTAAGTATTGACATTTTGATAACAAATGACAATAAATTTAATTATGCGAATAAATCCGAACTATTCGGTATCTTCGTATCCGATATGGGGCAATTTTATTCATAAAAAAAGTTTAAAAAAATAATTAAAAATGATTTACACCATGAGCTAAAACTTGATGATTACCGTATTATGCTGAGTTCCTGTGAATGTAATCCCATTAAATTGTATTTGGAGAAGTAAATGATAGATGAAATATCAAAAATGATTGAACTCCAAAAATACTGGGATGTCGTTGTCAGAGCAGAAAAAGAAATTGAATCCGCCGAGAAAGAAATTTCAAACTCAAAAAATGATATTAAAAATATAAACGCAAAACATTCGGAACTTAAAAATAGAATTAAAACCTTAAAAGCTGAACTTAATGGAAAAGATATTGAACTTGGCCGGCTTGCGGAGAAAGAAAATGATCTTGCCGCAAAGCGAGAGTCTGCGCAGAATGAAAAACAGCTGAAAGCGTTTAACAATGAAATTGATGCGATAAAAGAAAGTAAAAATTCCATTGAAGAAGCTACTTTTCAGCAGATGAATGACCTGGAAATTTTTACTTCAGATCTCGAAAAAATGGAAAAGCTTCTTCCTGAAGAAACAGCGAATCTTAAAGAAAAAATACAGATGATGACTGAACGGATTTCGAGATTTCTTGAAACTAAAGAAAAGAACAATAATCTGCTTAACGAAAATTCAGTTCAGTTTTCCGGACCTGTGAAATCCAAGTTTATGAAATTATTGAATTCTGCTAATAAAAAAGCAATTGTAGCTATTGAAAAGAACACATGCAGCGGATGCCGGAATGTTTTGCCTGTGAATGACATTAATGAATTAGGCGATAACTTGAAATTAGTTTCATGCCAGAATTGCGGCAAATTTATATATAGAGAAAAATAGGAGAAACAATGCTTCTTAACATTGATAAAATACTTCAGCTTTTGGCCGAAGGAAAAGATTTAAATAAAATTTCTGAAATTTCAAAGCTTCCAGTTTCGCAAATTTCCTCAATGATTCTCGAAGCAAGGGATCTGCTGAATAAACTTGAAAAAAACAAGGTTCGTAAAAAAGTAATTCTTAAAAAAAATTCACATACGGAAACTCCTGATTTTGGAGACATGAAATCTGGAAATGAAATTTTTGAAGGAGCCGAAATGAACGCGATTCCCGTGGATTCAGTTCTTCATTTTAACATTGCGGTTTCTTCGGGCGGTGATTTTTTTAAAGCCGGTATCGTAATCAGCGATCATGAAGAAAAACAAATCGGCAAGCTCCATTTTAAACTTGCTAAAAATTCGGATAAAACCGCTTTAATAGAAGCAATTGGCAAGTCGGCGGAAATCGCATCGTATTTTTCCGCAAAAGCGGCAAAATTCCGCATTCAGGACAATAATCTTGTAAAGATAATAAATCTCGATATTAAAACAGAAAATAAAACAATTCAAAAAAACGCAGAAATTCTGCACGCGCAGCTTATGGAAAAAAAAGATTTCCGTGTTGAATATATTTCACCGTCTTCAAATGAAAAAACAGATTTCATCGCGAAGCAGCGCATTAAATCCAAACGGCCAAAAGAAAGGAATTGAAATTGTGAAAAAAAACTGGATAATTAACCCGGTCGATAAGGAACTTGTCGCCATGATATCCGGTAAGTATAGTATTTCCAATGTCATATCGGAAATACTTGTTTCACGGGGATTTCAAGATGATTTTGAACTGCTCTCGTTTTTAAAGCCTGAGATTTTCAGAATGAAATCTCCTTTCGTGATAAAAGATCTTCTTCCCGCGGTAATGTTAATCAGGAACGCGATTGACAATAAACAGAAAATCGGAATTTACTCAGATTCAGATCTCGACGGACTTTCATCACTGACGCTGGTTTTGAATTTTCTCAGCAGAACCGGAATTTCATTGGTTTCAGATTACCCAAAAAACGGCGAAAGTTACGGACTGAATAATGGAAGTATTGATTATTTTCATTCAGAAAAAGTGAACTTAATTTTAACTCTTGACTGCGGAATTCGTGATTTTAAGGAAATTGAATATGCACAGAGTCTTGGAATGCAGGTTATCGTCTGCGACCATCATGAAACTGATAAAATACTTCCAAACTGTTTATGCGTTGATCCAAAACGGTGCGACAGTGATTTTGAATTTAAAGATTTAGCCGGTGTAGGCGTGGCTTTTAAACTTATGCACGGTTTGTTTTATTCTTACCTTCCGGTTTTCAATAAAAATATTTTTTTAGCATATAAAAGCGGAACTCATACTCACATCGTTAAAACAACAAACGGTGTTACAATTGGAATGAATCAAAGTGAAACTTCAAGTTTGGGAAATATGTCCTTCTCTAAAGATGATTTTATCATTCTGCTGAATGCCGAAGCTGAGGAATTCAATTCAGCGGTGTTCAATGGCGCGGACGTAAAAAAACTGGATAGCTGCACTTTCAGCAATGAAGTAACCGATCTGTTAAAAAAAATAAGTTTCGAATTTATTTCATTTAATTA
>JBFZEW010000285.1:0-5207 GCA_041306665.1 Spirochaetota bacterium
AAAAATTTTTGCGCCGTCCGTCGGAATACATAAAATTAACTGAACGTTTAGTCCCGGCAGAATCAATAAAGAATAGGCTGTCAATTTTATCTTTTTCAAATTCCGAGCGAATGAGGTTTCCGCTAAAGTCATTTCCGATGTATCCGATAAATGATGTTTCATATCCAAGTTGAGAATAACCGCGGGCTGAATAACCTCCAGCCTGGCCAACGTAATCAATATTTTCTGAAAAATTTGATTCAATACTGAAGTCGATATCTTTGTTGTAAAGATAAATGTTGGTGTCTATTCCAACGGCGCCGATTACTGCGATTTGATTTGACATGAATTCTCCTGGCACAGGAACAATAAACTATTGTTATACAGTGTTGACTTTAAATGCAACAAATAAATTCACAAGCGATAAAGCTGCAGCAAGATAAAAAATATATTGTGGGCCCCAGACTGTCCATATAATGCCGCCCGCGTATGCGCATGCAATTGAAACTACATGATCCATGCTGATGCCGAGTGAAAGCGTAGGAGTGATGTCGCTTTCTTTGACGGCGATTGATTTAAGATAAATAGTTCTGACCAGGCCCAATTGAGTTGACATTCTATCCATGATGAATATAATATAAGCAAATAATACAGGAAGACCGGTGACAGCTATCATTCCTGAAGAATAACCTCCACTGAGAAGGCCATAAAGTACATATACGCCGATGAAAGAGATAGCATCGGCAAAAAGCATTTTCCTGATTCCGAATTTATCCATCCACTTTCCGACAAGCGGAATAAAAAATATTCCAATGAAAGAGCCAATTATTGCCAGCAGTCCGATTGTATCCGCTTTTTTATGGAGAAGATTAATTAGCACCCATGGGCCATATACAATCATTATCTGTTTCTGAACACCGAACATTATAACCAGAGTATAGTAATATTTATATTCACCGCGGAAAATGAATTCCATTCGCTGATGTTTGATGTCCGGATTATGCAATATTTTATTAAGAATCAGGAATAATAAAAAAACAAACAGGAATGTAATCCCTGCAATTATAAATGAAGGTTTAATTTTTGTTTCAAAACTAAAATGACCAGTTTTAAATCCAATGAAAACTAGTGCCGCTCCAAGCATTTGAAACGCGGTAAAGACTCCTTTGAATTGCCCCATTCGTTTGCCGAAATTTCCTTTTTTAATCAGTGAAAGTCCAATACTGTCCTGAAGAGGAAAAAAAAGATGCATTCCAAGAGAATTAATAAACAGAAATATGAGCATTACTGAAAATGACGGAGTAAAAAATCCAAGAGCCATAATCCCAATTACACTGAGAATTTGCGCAATCATGGCGATTTTAATGTCGCTTACAAAGGAAAGAAGAGATATAACTAGAATGCAAATCATACCTGGCAGTTCGCGCGGAAATTCAATCATGCCTCTCTGTTTAGTTGTTACATGATATGCATCATTCAAATAATTTGATATTATCCCGTCGCTGATTGCCAACGCGAACGCGGTTAATCCGAGTATTGATAAATATATTTTTATTTCTTTTCTCATAATCGATGTCCTTCAATGATGGATAGTTATAGTGATTAATGAAAATAGCACAACTAATAAAAAATTGTATTAGTAACCGAATTTTGTTTAAGGCGATGTCTTGTTTTACTTTTTAAAACTGAGTTTTAAAAAAGTTCATTTTTAAAGTCTGGTTAGTGGTTTTTCCTTTGTTTCTTTTGTTTATTCTGGTTCTTCTCTCAATTCAGGCAGCAAGATTACTTCTGATTCAATTAAATTGTTATATTCAGAAGTATCTATTGTATAACTATCATAATCCTTCACTGAAATATTCTTTTTTTCTGCTTTTAAGGCTTCAGTCACGTCGTTTATAAAAAGAACAAACCCAATAAGAAGAAGCTTACTGACGCTAATCCGATACATAAACCTGCAGCTGAAAAATAATCTGCATTCAGCTTCGCTAAATTCTATATGAAAACATTTCCAACCGCGCTTTCCGGCTTTTTTCTGATACCTGGTTAAACCGACCATTCTTTTATAGTATTGCATTTCTTTGCATGTGTATTTCAATAATTCCCGGATCAATGCAGCACGTGAAATATTTAATTCGCGGCTGATTTTATCAAGCAGATCAAACAATTCTCTATTAATGTTTAAAGTTGTAGAAAACATAAACTTCTCCTTTTATTAGTTCTTAATCATATAACGAAAAATCAGCTAAAAATGTAAAAGTTTTTCATGAATTTAAGAATTTTTTTATTTATCCATCACATTCTGTTTTGTATTTTTAGACATAGTCTCAAAATTGTTATTTACAATATCATAATCATTTAAAAATAATACAAATACAGGAATTATTCAGCAGATGGAGATAGATATATGAATGAGATGGAATATAAATTTACCGATATTGAAGCTAAATGGCAGAAAATATGGGATGAGAAAAAATCATTTAAGGCGGAAAAGGATAACCGTCCGAAATACTATCTTCTGGAAATGTTTCCATACCCTTCAGGCAAACTGCATATGGGACATGTTAGGAATTATTCAATCGGCGACCTGGCAGCGCGATTTTACCGTATGAACGGTTATAATGTTCTTCATCCTATCGGATGGGACTCTTTCGGCCTTCCGGCAGAAAATGCGGCCATTAAAAACAATATTCCTCCTTTCGAGTGGACGCGGGATAATATTGCGCACATGAAAATTCAGTGCAAACAGATGGGCTGGTCATACGACTGGGATAGAGAGATTGCGACTTACACCAAAGAATATTATAAATGGAATCAGTGGTTTTTCATCAAAATGCTCGAAAAAGGCCTGGCCTATAAGAAAGAAAGTTTTGTAAATTGGTGTCCTGACTGCAATACAGTTCTTGCTAATGAACAGGTTGAAGATGGAAAATGCTGGCGCTGTAAAAGCGATGTTGATCAGAAAAAACTTGAGCAATGGTTTTTTAAAATTACTGATAAGGCGGAAGACCTTCTTCAAGGGCATGAAACGCTGAAAGACGGATGGCCGGAACGTGTCATCACAATGCAGAAAAACTGGATCGGCCGTTCAACCGGTCTAATGGCGAATTTTAAACTTGAAAGCGGTGAGGACTTTCCGATTTTCACAACCCGTCCGGATACGATTTTCGGTGTCACATTCATGGTTATCGCTCCCGAACACCCGCTGCTTGAAAAAATCAATAATCCTGAACTTAAGGCTTTTGTTGAAAAGCTGAAAAAAGAATCAGTCATTGACCGGACGAATGAAGAGAAAGAAAAAGAAGGAATGGATACCGGGTTGAAAGTAATTAATCCTTTTAATGGGGATAAAATTCCTCTTTTTGTCGGTAACTTTGTTTTGATGGAATATGGTACGGGCGCGATTATGGCTGTTCCAACTCATGATAAGCGCGATTTTAAATTTGCAAAAAAATTTAAAATTCCCATGAAAGTTGTAATTGATAATGCGGAAAGTCCGATTAAGATTGAAACTATGAATGAAGCTTATGTCGAAGAAGGAATTCTTGTAAATTCCGGTGATTTCAGTGGAATGAAAAATAAAGAAGCGATGGCTGAAATTATTAAATTTGCTGAAAAGAAAAACATTGGGAAGGAAGTCGTAAATTTCCGTCTTAGAGACTGGGGTATTTCACGTCAGAGATACTGGGGATGTCCAATTCCGGTAATTTATTGTGAAGACTGCGGAACAGTCACTGTTCCAGAGAAGGATCTTCCTGTAGAACTTCCCGTAAAGGTGGATTTTCAGGGCTCGACAATATCTCCGCTTACTAAGATGGAATCGTTCTATAAAGCCAAATGCCCTAAATGCGGAAAAGATGCCCGCAGGGAAACAGATACAATGGATACTTTCGTAGATTCATCATGGTACTACGCGCGTTATTCTTCTCCGAATGCTGACAACGTTATGGTTGATAAGGAAGCTGCAAAATATTGGACTCCGGTTGATCAGTACATTGGCGGAATTGAACACGCCTGCATGCATCTTTTATATGCCCGTTTTTTTAACATGGTAATGTTTGACATGGGTCTTGTCCCTACTAAAGAACCTTTCACGAAACTTTTAACTCAGGGTATGGTCTGCAAAGATGGAGCGAAAATGAGTAAATCAATTGGTAATACAGTTGATCCGAATGAGATGTGTTTGAAATTCGGAGCTGATACCGTTCGTTTGTTTATTCTATTTGCTGCTCCGCCTGAAAAGGATCTTGACTGGTCGGAAAAAGGAGTTGAGGGATGTTTTCGTTTTGTCAACAGAATATGGCGTTTCGTAACCGCGCATAAAGATTTATATTCCGCTGATTATAATTATAACAACCTCACGCTTAATTCATCTTTGAAAAAAGTAAGATGTGAACTCCATAAAACGATAAAATTTGTAACTCATGATGTGCGCGATAGAATGCAGTATAATACTGCGATAGCCAGAATGATGGAGTTAATCAACACTTTATACGCCTGCAGTGAAGATGATTATAGATCTGAGGCAGGGAAAACTGTCATTTCTGAAGTGTTCAATTCCTTGCTGAAAATACTGAATCCGTTTGTTCCTCATATTACTGAAGAACTTTGGCAGCATCTGGGAAACAAGGAATTACTCGTTAATTCCAACTGGCCGGAGTATTCCGAAGAGTTGACTCATGATGATGAAGTCGAAGTTGTTTTTCAGCTTAATGGAAAGATCCGATCAAAGGCAATGGTTTCAGCTGATATTTCAAAAGAAGATCTGGAGAAAAAAGCACTGTCTGATGAAAAGATACTTGAAATGACTGAAGGCAAAGAAATTGTTAAGATTATTCTTGTTCCAAAAAAACTGGTTAATATTGTTGTCAAAGGATAATGATAAAATTTTTACATATTAAGCAGTAATTTACTTGACTTTGACTTATAGTGTCGTCAACTTAACTAATTAAAATAAAGGAGTGATGTATGAAAAAAATTATTGTTATTCTATTAGTCGTATTATTTTCTGTTAATGCATTTGCACAAGCAAAAACAACTCAAAAGAATACAAAAACGACTCAGAAAACAGCAGCTGTTTCTGATAAAGCATTTTATGAGGAATACCCGAAATGTTTTGGCGAAGGAAACCTTGCGATTCAAGCTGGAATCGGTTTTATTCAATATGGTGTTTTTGGGGATACAGTTATTCCTCCAATTAGTTTAAGTGCAGATTATGGTCTTCCAGTTGC
>JBFZEW010000286.1:0-4319 GCA_041306665.1 Spirochaetota bacterium
AAGGAGTCGTGCTTGTCTTCCGGGACATTACTGAAAAATATCACACGGAAGAACAGCTTCGCCAAGCCCAAAAAATGGATGTTATCGGGCAGCTGGCGGGTGGAATCGCGCATGATTTTAACAACATGCTTGTCGGTATAATCGGAGCTGTTGAACTGATCAACATGTCGATTGAAGAAAATTCACCGCTTAAAGAATATACAGAAATAATTTTTAATTCAGCGAAAAAATCGGCTGACCTTACAGGCAAACTGCTCGCATTTTCACGAAAAGGTAAAACTGTTTCATACAAATCGGACATACACCCGATTATTATTGAATCTATTTCTATTTTAAAACGAAGCATTAATAAGAAAATCCAGATTGTCACTGACTTCAAGGCAAGTAATTCAAGCATTAAAGGCGATCCTATTCTGCTGCAGAATTCTTTTTTAAATTTAAGCATTAACTCAAGAGACGCGATGCCGAACGGCGGAACTTTAAAATTTTCCACGAGGAACCGAATTCTTGATGAAAACCTCTGCAAAAAAGAACCTGCTCCGATCACACCGGGAGAATATGTTGAAATTACAGTTTCAGACACAGGGTCTGGAATTTCAAAAGAAACTCTGCCAAGAATCTTCGAACCTTTTTTTACGACAAAACCGGTCGGCCAGGGAACAGGTCTCGGACTTTCTGCCGTTTACGGAACAGTAAAGGAACACAGAGGAATTATTAAAGTCGACAGTGAAGCTGAGAAGGGAACAGTAATCTCAATACTTTTTCCTGTGGATTGTTCGAAAGAAAGCAATGCGCCTGTGCAGACTGAAAAAGTCATAGTCAAAGGATCGGGATACATTCTGCTTGTAGACGATGAGCCTTATGTTCTTTCGACAATCTGTAAAAGTCTTGAAAAAATCGGCTATAATGTTATTACAGCGGAAAATGGATTACAAGCAATAGACACTTATCATAAAAATCAGGACATCATTTCTGCTGTAATAATGGACATGGTAATGCCGGAATTATCCGGAAGAGAAGCATTTGAAGAATTAAAAAAAATAAATCCCGGCGTTAAACTAATATTCTCTTCAGGATTCAACCGCGAAGGAAATACGGACGAACTGATTAAATCAGGAGCTTCAGGCTTCATACAGAAACCTTACATGATTTCAGAGTTAAGCTCAAAGCTTGCGCTAATAATAAATGCACCGAAAGAATAAAACATGAACGATCATCAACTGATAAAAAAAATAAACAGCATGCCCTCGTTCAGGAAATCTTCTGAAGATGACATCGCATTAATGATCAGTTCTGGAAGCAGCGTATCATTCAAAAAAAACAGCTGCGTTTACCGCGAAGACGAACCTTCATGTTATTTCTACATCATTGTTTCAGGAAAATGCGTCATTTCAAAGTTTACAGACAAAGCGAGTGAACGCGTATTCGCGGTTCTCTCAGATGGAGATGTTTTCGGAGTGCCTGAAATGCTTCTTGAAAAATATTCCGTTTCAGTAAAATGCAGCAGAGATACAGATCTTATTAGAATTTCAAAAGAAATATTTTTCTCAAAACTCATTCACAATATCAATCTTTCTTTATGCTTCATGCATCTCATGTCTTCAAACCTGGCACTGATGCAGAATGCGATTGTTCTTGAAACAGCTGAAAAAAGAATTACTGCGTATTTAAACTGGCTTTGCAGACACCACGGCAAAAAAACCACGAAGGGAATAGTCATTGAAAGAAAAATCAGCAATCAGGCGATCGCTTCATTTCTTTCAGTAACAAGAGAATATGTTTTTAAAGTTTTGCACCAGCTTCAGACAGAACAGATTCTCGAAATCGGCGAAAACTCTTTTTTGATAAAAAATCCTATAAAACTTCATGAAAGAGCAGACATGATAGACAGTTACTACATCGGTTATCACTATTCATCAAAGTGAATCTTTTATGGACACTTGTGCAGATACGGAAACATAAAAACATTGTTTCTTCAAAGTTCATTTTTCCAATAAAGGCTCCGTTCTTTTAAAGAAATCATAATTCATTTTACAGTTTCTGTCAGGAACATACACTGAAGTGCTGAACGCTTCAGCTTCAATCTCCACATAACTCATGCATGAAACAATTTCTCTGCCGGTAAATACATCACGCAAACGCATATCACCGAATAAGTAGGAATACGGAACGAACAGCCTGAACTTTTTTGTCTCTTTTTCAGGATTTACCACAGTCAGCGAAAATTCTTCGGGCGCGTCCTGAGAATATCTTAAGAAAGAAACAATGCCATTAGCCGCCCATTCGCTTAAATCTTTAATCTTTCCTGAACGCAGTTCTCTTCTTTCCTTACGCAGTTTAATGAGAGAATTATAAAACTCATGCAGACAACGGTCATGCCGCGATTCGTCCCAGATCATGGGCGCTCTGTTCAGCGGATCAGACCCGCCTGACATTCCAATTTCATCACCATAATATATCCATGGCACTCCCGGAAGCAAAAACTGAAGACATACCGCGATGCGTAGTTTGTTATTGTCATGCTCAAGCACGTTTTTAATGCGCGAAACATCATGGCTTGAAAGAATATTCATGTTGCTGATTAAATCTTCATGGCTGAATGAATTTACAGCTTCAGTAATGTTCTTACCGAACTGAACGGAATTTATATGACTGTTAAGTAATGAAATTATTGAACTTGTAAAATAATACGACTGCAGACTATCAAGACATGCCGCGAATTCCGGCGCGAAATTAAAGACCTCGCCGATTACAAACATGTCCGGATATTTTTTCCGCATTGTATCGCGAATAAGTCTGTTCACGAAACACCCAAGATCATTCGCGCAGTCAAGCCTCACTCCATCAATACCTTCATTCGCCCAATAACTAAGTATGCTGTGTTCTCCAGTAATGAACTCATTCTGCACAGCAGGGTTTTCGAGATTAAGCTCCGGCATTGATCTATGTCCCCACCAGCAGGTATATTCATGCGGATAATTCCTGAAAAAAAAGTAATCTCTATAAATTGATTCCGGATTAGACACGGCATCCACAAAAAAGGGATGTTTATCGGAGATGTGATTTAAAACAAGATCAATCACGATTTTAAGTCCTTTCTCATGCGCTTTATTGATCAAAACGCGGAAGTCATCCATACCGCCGAAAGCCTTATCAATTGACCTGTAATCATATGAGTCATATTTATGGTTTGTGTCACTTTGAAACAGTGGAGTCATGTATATTATTGTCGCACCAAGATTTTTAATATAGTCAAGTTTCTCCGTAATTCCCGAAATGTCACCGCCATACATGTGATGATGACTATCACGAACATGCTCCACTGGTTCATGCCAATTTTTCGCAATCGCTGCCGTTGAATAAAGTCCTTCATTGAATTTATCCGAAATAGATCTGTTATTGCCAATGTTAAATCTGTCAGGGAAAATCTGGTAAACAATTTCTTCAGCTAAAATTTTCTTCATGATGCCTCGATATCTGATTATATTGCGGGTACCGATAAAACAATTATATATGTTTTTTTATAAAATCGTAAATAATGATTTATCAATACTTGCGCATATAAGGGAACATCAAAACATTAGTTTTCGAAGTTCTCTTATTATGCAGTACTATAATAAATTAACTTTAAAATGTCAGTTAACCAGTTAACAAGCGGAATCCGTAAAAAAAAATTTACATTTTTTCTGAAATTTTCGTTATTAATATAGAGGTAAAAAAAATGTATTCAACATCAATAAATATCAATTTTTTGATATTTCGAAAAATTGAATTAATCAGCAAAGATCTCAATATTTCAAAGGCGACTTTGATTCGGGAAATTATCAAATATACATGCCTGAACTATCACGCTCGTAAAAACATGAATGGACTAACCAGATATCAGAAATCACGCAAAAATACAAAGTGGAAATGCTTCAGATTAAAATTCTCTGAAGACGAATGCAGATTATTTTTCAAATGCAGGTTTCTTTACAGGGTAAGTGTTAGTAAAATGCTTTTTGTCGGTTTTATTCTTTTTCTGGATGAAGTTGTTGAAAAAATCAAAAAAGGAGAAATATCTGAAAAAAACATAAAGAAAGTAAATTGTTATACATCACTAAGAAAAGAATTGCTAATATTTATCAAAGATGAAATGATTTTATTTAAAAAATACAAAAATAACACACTAAAATCATAGAATAACAAAAAAAATTTAACTTACCGCCAAAATATTTCCATTCAAGTAAATTTAATTTTACGGAAGCAAAGCAGCCATACTCAAAAAAAAATTTTATCAGTATAATTACTTCATTCAAAAATTAAAATCTTTCTTTAAA
>JBFZEW010000287.1:0-4048 GCA_041306665.1 Spirochaetota bacterium
ATTAAAAAAATAATCAAAAATTTTCTTACAAGCGGCATGGACTCTCAATATCCGATAGATGTTACCCGCAGGGTTATTCTTGTGAATTTGATTTGTTCCATTGGGCTTTCCTGTTTCATAACATTCGGTATAAACGCGTTTCATACAGAATATTATCTCATCAGTATAATAGATTTTTCAGTCGCAGTATATCTAGTTTTTATCATGGTTTATATGAGAAAAACTAAGCAGTATAAGATTTCATCTCTTCTTACGATTATTCTCATTGGTATGGTTTTTCTGTTTTATGTATATACCGGAGGGTACAAAGATTCGGCTCTTCATTGGACTTATATTTATCCGCTTGCGGTGTACTTTGTTTTTGGAACATTCACGGGAACGTTGATAATCGGTATTTTTTTTATTTCAATTATATGCATTTTTTTTCTTTCATATTCCGGTTTAATCATGCCGAAATATGATACCTTTATCATTAGCCGTTATCTGGCATCATTCATTTCCGTTTCAATTACTTCTTACTGCTTTGATTATATCCGCATAAAAATTCAGAATGAATTAATTGAGAAAAATAAGCAGCTTGAAAAGACTGCTGAAAAGCTTGAAAAGCTGAATAAAATTTTCAGCCAGCAGGCTGCGACAGATAAGCTTACTGATTTGCCGAACAGGCGTAAGTTCAATGAGGTATTTCTTCTGGAGTGGAACCGGGCTATTAGGAATAAAACTGAAATTTCAATCATTATGGGCGACATTGATTATTTCAAAAAATATAATGATACATACGGTCATCCGGAAGGAGATTATTGTCTGAAAAAAATCGCGGATGTTATTAAAAATAACATGGAGAGGCCTGGGGATTTCGCGTCAAGAATAGGAGGCGAGGAATTTGCTATAATCCTTCCGCATACTGATAAAGCAGGGGCCGAGGTTGTCGCGGAAAGATTATGCCGCGAAGTGGAACAGCTCAACATTCCTCATGAAAAATCGTCGAGGTATAAAAAAGTGACAATTAGCCTTGGTGTGTCAACCTGTCTGCCGGTCCGAAATTCTAAACGGCAGGATTTAATAAAAATCGCCGATGAAGCGCTTTATAATTCTAAAAGTCATGGAAGAAACAGAAAGACTTTTTTAAATAACAGTAAAAAAGGAGAATTGAGTGATAAAAATTAAAATTTTGCTCGAAAATTCAACATGTAAAAAAGAACTGAAAAACAAACATGGACTTTCAATTTTCATTGAAGCCGGCGGTAAAAAATTACTTATGGATACTGGTCCTGACGGGACATTTCTAAAAAATGCTTATAAAATGAATGTTGATATATCTGCAATTGATTATTTATTTTTTTCGCATTCGCATTTCGATCACACGGGCGGATTTAACTCATTCATCAAAGTCAATGATAATGCTCCCGCGTATCTTCTAGATGAAACAGACAGTAAATATTATTCAAAGCTGCTGAAGTTTTTTAAAATTCCCATTGGATTACGAAACAGCAAAGAAGCAGATATGAGAATAACAACAGTAGATAAAATTATCAATATCGATAACAATATTGTGTTTTCTGAAATTCCGATAACTGATTATTTGATGCCGTCATTAAATAATCAGTTATTTAAAAAAGTAAATGGAAAACTTATTCAGGATGATTTTAAGCATGAAGGAGTCTTGATTATTAAAGATGAAAATGAACTTGTAATTTTTAATGGATGTTCGCATAAAGGGTTAATTAACACGATCGAAACCGCAAAGCATATTTTTCCGGGTTTGAAAATACGAAGCTATGTTGGCGGTCTTCATTTATTCAATCCTTTGTCGGGAAAAAATGAAAAATGTTCAAACCTTAATATATTGATTGATTATGTCAAAAAAAGCGGCACAGTTCTTTATACAGGTCATTGCACTGGAGATTTTTCTTTTAATTTTTTAAATCAGAAGCTTGATGGTCAATTGAAAAAAATCAGCACTGGTATGGAATTAAATGTTTGAATTTATCACGTGTAAATCTGAAAAATGAGTTTTTCATTTTTTTAAAAATCAAAAACTCATTTTATCGGAATTTGTATGATTCAATTTTGAAATAGTTAGATGTTTTGTCGGCAATTTTATTCCTGACGGTTGTCTGACTTTGACCGGCCATTCTGACAACAGCCGCAAACAGCTGATTATTGTTATTATCGTAAAAAGCATTCGCAAGCGAATAGGATCCTGAACCGCCCATGGAATAACCCATGAGGTAGATTCTATCAGTATCGATGCGAAAAGCTGATTTGACGGCGTTTATCTGATGAATTAAAACAGAGTTATCCCATGCTCCCGGAGCATGAAGGACGTATACAAAGCAGGGATAATTAGTCATGTCTTCGTCATTTACGAGACAAGGCATTGATGATGGTTCTCCAGAGCCGCCGTTTCCATGAAGGTAAACAAATAACGGATATTTCCTCGAAGCGTTTCCGGGTTTATCATAGTTCCATGGGCGGCACAAATGAAAATCTCCAGCAGCGTCACGCACAAATTCAGGTCTGTCAGATAAATCAAATACTTCAGGATTGCCTTGTGTGCTTTTTTCATTTAATGAATTATCGCAAGCGCTTTCTATGAAAAAAAATAAAATGATAAAAATAATTTTTATATGCCTATGTTTCACGGAATTTTCTTTTTATTCATGTTATATGATTATATAAAAATATACCATGTTCTGTCAAATGATATGCAGTTATAATAAAACAAAATATTAAAATTAAAATTGAATGATATGATGAAATAATCGGGAATTATCCATAATAGCCGGCTTAAAAACATAAATAATTTTTAATAATTTGATTGTAAAAGATTATGCTTGAATAAATCTTAGTTATGCTAAAAAAAAGTGAAAAAATATTCAGTAGAATTATTAATCCCTGCAGTGAATTTGCGGCTCAGGAAAATAGCCAAGGAGTGTTTTCATATAAAAAAAATAAGGGACTTTATGTAAGAAGCAGTTTGAAATCTATTGAAAAGTCGTTCTATAAAAAGCACGGGCTTTATTTTTTCATTCCGTCAGTCGCACTTATTATGTCCACGGTGATTTTACAATATTACTCATTAAACTATGTGAGTTTTTCAAAACTTACGGCCGCCATGATAATTCCATCAATTATATTTTTTGCAGCAGGTATTCTGCGCCAGAAAAGATTTCTAATATTCATTGACTACAGTGTGCAGAAAAATCATAATATAGATTTACGAAGTCTAAAGAAAAATCTCATATGGATGAAAAACGCCCGATCTTTCGATGAAAATAAAATCCGATATCTTTCAAATCTCTCCAACCATCAGCATGAATTTATCAAAGCATCACACGTGAAAATTTTGGCTCTGGAATGTGAAACATGCAGCATATATTGTTTTCCAGATTTTATAATAATCGAGAATGAAAAAATAAAAAAATTTCTTAGTTATAAATCAGCGCGTTTGGAGTATTCAGAACAGAGTTTTCATGAAAGTCAATTCCCAATGAATGATGTTTTAACTGTGTCAAAAACATTTCTTCATGCGAATAAAAACGGAAAGCCCGACAAAAGGTATAAATTTAATCCTCAAATCAGTATTAATATATACTCAGTTTTAAAGTTATTTTCCGGCGTTGAATTGCTTCAGGAAATTATTTTCGCTGATATAAATTCAGGTTACGCGTTTGCCCAGCTTATGGCGAAAAAATGCTATGTTTATTCGGAAAGCAAACATGTAAAGTATCATCATCGACGAAAAGTCAAGGAAACATATTCAGATGCGGAATGGAAAAAATATGAGAAGGAAAGAAATGCGCGATATGGAAATTTTTATACAAATGGAAAAAACTTTCAGAAAAGTAACGACATATCTCACAAAAAAAATTCCGCGTTGAGAACCCTTAATCTGCCTCCGGATAGTTCGAAAGATGATGTCCGAAAAATGTACAGAAAACTCGTTAAGCTGCATCATCCGGATCTTACGAAAAACCGGAATGACTCTGAAATCAAAAAAATCATCAACGCCTATGAGGTTTTAAAGAAAGATTTTAATAGATCT
>JBFZEW010000288.1:0-2602 GCA_041306665.1 Spirochaetota bacterium
GGGCTTGATTGTTCATTGTCACCAAATATGAAATTAGCATCAGCACCGGCATTAAGCAGAATTTCAGTTACATCCGGAAAATTATTTTTAGCAGCCGTAATCAAAGGTGTAGTGTATCCGTTTGACGCATCCGGATTCATCTTTTTATCGAGAAGATATTTAACCAAAACCGTGTTTCCGTTCCCGCACGCGTTAATGAGCACTGCCGGTTCCAATTTATCAGCAGCTGTCGTATTCTCCACAATATTTTTAACAAGCCATAACATTCCGCCATGAGCCGCGGCTTCCAGCAATGTTCCGTAATTGCCGGCTCTGTCTTCGTGTCGAATCCCCATGTCGAATAAATACTTACAGATTTTTTCCGACCCGTAATACGCAGCAAGCAGCATAGGCGATTCATTGTACAGCCAACGGTAGTCAATTGTTGATCCTTTTAAAGTGAGATATTCAACAATCTCAAAGTTTTTATCGTTTTGCACCGCAAAATAAAGAGCATTTCTTTTATATGTAATGTTTTCCTTTGCCGGATAATCTACTGTTATTTCATAACCACCGTCAACATCTGCTCCCTTCTGAACGAGGTACTTGATCATTTTTAGAGAACCATTAATCGCAGCAGCCTGAAGAGCATTCTCAGGCTCTAATTCATTGAATTTAAAAAAATAATTCACATCAAATCCGCTTTTCAAAAATATATCAACAATTTCAATGTCATCAGTTTTAACTGCATAAAAAAACGCTTCATGACCCTTCCAGTCCCGAAAGAAATTATTTTTTGATTTTCGCATAATTTTATTTATTAAAAATTTATTACTTTTAAAAACAGCATGGTGCAAAGCAGTCTGACCGACTTCGCCTTCAGCGTCTACATCGGCATTGTTATCAATTAAATAATCAGCAATTTTAAACTGATTGTGCTTAATCGCGGTAATCAGCGGCGTGTCGCTTCCGGATGCTTCTTTCTGCCAATTCGGCGACGCTCCGCTTTCGATGAGTGTTTTCACCATAAGCATATTTTTATTTTCAACAGCAGTCATTACAGAACAGTAATATTTATTCTGAAAAACAGTTACAGGACGCGGACTTTTAAAAATAGCTTTAAGCATGGCGATATCATTATTTTCACACGCAAGAATCACGGCATTATATCCCGCATCAGAATTATTACCAAAAAAAAGATCGGCTCCCTTGGACAACAGAAAAACCGTAATTCTAATATCCTTATTCTTCACCGCGAAATAAAGGGGAGTTTTTGCATCAGAATTGATTTTAAAATCAATTCCGGCTCCTGCGCCGCACAATAATTTACATATTTCAAGATTGGATTTCTCGGCGGCATATGAGAGCGCCGACCTGCCTGTATTTTCATCTGCTATGTCGACATTGATTTTTTCGCTTATTATTCTGTTAACAAGCACGGTATCATCGCGTTTAACCGCGTCAAGCAGCCGATTACCCTTTCCTGACACTGCCCCTTTTTGTTTTAAAATCGAAGCTATTTCCGCGTTTACACAGTAATCTAACGCTGTTTTACCGAAGACATTTTCACTATTTATTAATGCATTTTTTTCCAGAAGTAAATTAACGATATCTGTATTCTCAGAATGTACGGCATATATAAGGGGTGTTGATTTTTGAAAGTCTGCTCCATTCACATCGGCTTTTTTATTTATCAGTAGTTTCGCGGCGTCAGCACAATTATTCTTTAAAGCATAAATAAGCGGAGATGTTCCTGCATCATCAGAAGTACTTACTGATGCTCCGCCATTTATAATTGCAATCGCTGTTTCATTTTTATTGTGCATCAGCGCGGCTATCAATGCCGTCGAACCGTCCGGAACATTGGAGAGATTATCTGTTTTTGTTTTCTTAATTTCAGTATCTGCTCCAAGAAATATCAGTTTTTCAGCGACATCAGCATTTCCCAGAACTGCCGCTTCATGCAAAGCCGTTTTACCTTCAGAATTAATGTTATTAACAATTTTTTTAACTAATCCCGGATCAGCCAAATTTAAAATTTTTTCATCTCCATGTTTTGCGCAATAATGCGCGATTGTATTTCCGTTTCCATCAATGACTTCAAGAACAGAGGTTGTTTTTAAAAGTACGGATGCGATGTAATCATCATAGCTATTCATTTTTATTTTATAAACCAAAACAGAGAAAGGCGTAAGCATGTCATTATTTTTTGAATTTAAATCTGCTTTTCGTTCAATCAATAATTTGAAATACTCCGCATTGTCATCCATAACTGCCAGATGTGCAGGCGTGTCTCCATTCCGGTTTTTAACATTTACATCCGCTCCAGCTTTGACGAGCAGCACGGCAGTCTCATGTTTTGAACATAAAAGCGGTGTTTCACCGGAATAATTAATCGCGTTAATGTCAGCTTTATTTTTTAAAAGCCATTCAACCGCGGCAATATTATTATAATACGAAGCGTTATGCAGAGGAGTGTTTCCCTTAGCGTTTTTTAGATTCACATCAACGCCGTAATTTAAAAGAAGGCCGCATTTTTTTTCATTTAAAATGAAATTTGTATGAAAAAAATTATTTCCTTCCTGGTCTTTCAAATTGCTGAGCCCTGAAGGTTTTTTCACTT
>JBFZEW010000289.1:0-2556 GCA_041306665.1 Spirochaetota bacterium
CCACTTGCGTCATATTCATATGTTGTGATATTTTCGTTTGTACCGCTGGCATCGACTGTTTTCTTTAAACGGTTTTCATCATCCCACATTAACGAACGGGTAATGCAAGTGAAAAGTGAAAAGTTGAAAGTTGAAAGTTGAAAGTTAAAAGTGGAAAGTTGAAAGAAAAATAGTACTCTGCGAAACATTGCTATTATCAGAACAAAGCAACTAAAAGAATTTCAAAGATCTACAATGTATTAGAAAAAATTCTAATTATTACTTTTAATCTTTTCTATTTCTTCAGCAGATAAACCAGTAATTTCTGAAATTTCATCAATTGGCATCATTTTCATTAACATTTTTCTGATAGTTCTGGTTCTCTCAGAATTTATACCTTTTTCAATGCCTTTCTCAATGCCTTTCTCAATGCCTTCTTTGACACCATTGAGTCTTGCTTTTATTGATGCTTCTTCGATATTACTAAGTATGTCACGTTCAGCTCTTTCCCGGTCATCATATATCATTCTAAGTTTTTCATTAGAAGTAAATTTTTTATATTCATCATGAGCTTTTCTTAGCATGGGATTGTTTTTAATTACTGTTGTCATAACATCCTCCTCTGAGCCTTCTTTTATGAAATATGTGAGCCAGTTTTCCAGTTTAGTGTTTCCCGGAAAATTTTTCACTTTTGGCAGTTCCAGATAATGCATCATTATGTGATCTGTCAGAATTAATTCAGGATTATCTTTATTCGCCAGTACATAACAATTATGCGGGGACTCATTCTGTTTTTCAAGTTTAAAATTTATTAAATTTATGCATATTACAGGTTTTAATTGAGTGTACAGATCACTCTTTTTCAATTGCCTGCTGTACATCCTTGACCAGTAATACAATGATCTTGCGGCAAAGCTTTCATTTCCGGAAGTCTGTATTTCAATATTTATCGATCTTCCGGCTTCATCAGTTGCTTTAACATCAAGAACGGATAATTTATCATTTTTAAATTCCTGCACATTAAACGGATTCAAAATTTTAACTGTTTTGATTAAGTCATAATCAGAATCTTTAAAAACAGTATTAATAAAATCTAGCAGAACATCCTTCGTTTCCTCTCTACCGAGAAGATACTTGGCAACAATATCCTTATATGCTTTGATAGTTTCCATATGTAAAATGTAATATCAGAATGATTTTTTGTCAAGTGGAATCAGTGAACAGTGAAAAAGGGAGTTAACAATGAATAATGAAAAGCTGGAAAGGTTATAAACAATTGAGATTTGACAATGAACAGCTTAATCACCCTCAACTTTCAGCTTTCGTCTCTGACGAACACCTGTCTTAAACCTGCTTTAAACCTGTTAATTAACAGGTTTGTTAATCGCCGACCTCTGTGCAAATCGCCTGACTTTTATCCTGGAAAGAAATTCAATTCATAAAGCGACGTCGTCTGCCTATGCTATTTTGCGAAATGGATAAATGATTGTGCGAATAAAAAATAATTCTAAATCAATCTCATTCTTTGTTCAATATTTTTTTGTATTCCTTAAATAATTCTTTTCCGATTATTTTTTCAGTTTGTTTTGCATCACCTATGTTTATAGGGAATACTCCTGTAGTCATCTCAACACCAACTCCAATAGTATAGTAATATTGACCATTAAAATAAATTGCCCATTCTCCATATTTTGAAGATATAACATTTAATTTGTTTATATCTTTACAAAAAATTAATAACGAATATTTCCCCGGATAATAAGGAGCATTTATAAGTTTTATTGATCTAACATCTTCATTATTTAAAAGAATTTCATTACAAATTGATATTTTTTCATTTTTCTCGTTTATTTTTTCTAAAAAAATTTCAGCGCAATTGTCAATTTTATGTATTTCGAGTTGAATTACATTTAATAATTCAGGTCCTTCTATTTCGTTTTGTGAAAAACAAAATAAAATCGAAAAACAGAAAAACAGAATAAAAAATATAAATCTTTTCATATTTCACAACCTCGTAAATCTATCAATTGATTTAAAGTGTTTAAATCTATAATGTCTGAATGAAATATTCCCCTTTTATTGTTGTTATTATAAAAATTTTCTAAGCCACTTGATCCTTGTTCAAAGGCATCTAACAACATTCCAGGTATTGAATAGACATCTTTATTTACATTTCTTAAAACATCTGTATTTGTTAAACCAGAACCTCCTATTGTTATTATTTCGTAGGATGCAAAGTTCGGAAAACAAGAACCAGGGACAAAGTAAGGGTTATATATATTAATTTGTTTAAATTCATCAGTAACTAATGATTTTAAAACCAAATCTCGATTATACGATCCATTTAATTCTATTACACGTTTAATTGCGTCTACTGTCTCGTTAACTAATTGCCGTTTAATTCCATTATAAAATCTTTTCGGAGCAACATTATTCGTAAAATTCCATAGTAATGCTTCAGTCAATAAACTCAATACATCCATTCCAACACCTAACTTACCACCAGAAGCTGATGCAGGATCCCAGCACATTGATCCCAACAATTCTGCTTTGTACCGATCCATTGATTTTTCAATG
>JBFZEW010000290.1:0-2654 GCA_041306665.1 Spirochaetota bacterium
TTTTAATACACTTAACTCCCTCATGATTACTTTAGGTTATAGAATGAGTTTTGAGAAAGTTGAAACACGAAAACAAAGAAAAGTTAAGAGATAAAATTTTATTTTCGAAAAGTGAAAAAACTTCATTTTACATTGGCTTAACACTGCGCTTCGGCCTGCGGCACATTGGCTCCGGAGAACCTCCGCCAACGTCGTTAAGCCAAGAAACGGTTGATGTAACAAAACCTATGGAAAGCAAAAAAAAATTCCGGTTTTAGCGATAGCATAAAATTTTCTTATGTTAAAAAATATAAAGTTGCTATAAATTTATATCGCGGTAGAGGCGGCGGAATTAAAGAAGATCTTACTAAAAGAAAGCTTTCTTCAACAGATATTGATCTGTGTTTTTATCTGCAGAAATAAAAAAAAATAAAGTAATAAACGCATAACCGATAGGAAACTGGAAAGTAATTCCGGAAGAGTATGCAAAAGTCGGGAAAGCAACAGATTTCAATCTTCTTTACAAAAAGTAAATTCTAAATTTATCTGCATGCTTAAATAATTTAAGCATGCAGATAACAAAATATTTTAATTTGTTATTGCACAAAAAATCTCAAAGAACATTCAAAACAAATTCTTCGGTAATAGCAATACAGTCATTTTCCCAATCAACACTCGCTATATCATCACAGACATATAAAGCAAATAATACTTCTAACGGATTCTTATAGTCTAATTTAGTCGCTTCATCCCCTAATACATATTGCAATTCCAGAGTACCTGTGCTTGAATTAACAACAAAAGTGCAACTTGTTTCTCTTTGATATTGAGTATCATCTCTTTCAAACCAGATAGTTGCAAAATATTGTTTGGTTGAATCAAAGTTAGCTATTGAATAATTCAATTGAGCCGTAATAGTATCACCTTGTGAAATATTTCCGTTATCTGCTGGATCAGTTGATTGAATAGATAAAGAAGTCTGTATTACAAGATCATTGTTATCGCTATCTGATTTTTTTTCATCTTCACAAGAAACTAAACTTGACACAAAAATTGAAAAAAACAAGACGACTGCAATGGATTTTTTATTCATTGGAAATCTCCTAAAATAATTATTTTATATGTAATTGACAAAATTCTCCAAAAAATGTCAACCATTAAAAATTAACTATTAAATTATTACAATTACACAAGATTTAAAATTTGCATATTATTTTAAAGTGTAATTATATAAATCATAAATTTTATTCTTTATCATTTTTTCGAGAAGAATTGTCCGGAGCATCTGTAACTTTTTTACGTCCGCTGAAATAAATAGCAAAAGCTATAATCATTATGAAAAAACTTATTTCTCTGTTCAACTCAGAACTTATTTCTATTAAATTAAGTTTCTGCACAACTCCGAGAAGAATTAACAGAACTCCCATAAAAACAACAATCCCCATTCTCGTTTTGTAACTTAATTTAAAATTTTTCCAATTCATATTTTCTCCGTCAATTCAGGACATTTTTAAATAGAAATATTCTCTTAACCATGTTCAGTCAAGAGATATTATTCCGGGAAATATTATTTTAACAAAAAAACAGAGTTCAGGAAACATGCGAAACTCTGTCATAACAGGCAAATTTTAAAATTAGTATCTTTTAAATTACATTCCGGCTGCAATGAAATCGAATGATTTAAGATTACTAATATTAAGCTTTGAATTTTCGATTTTAAATGCTGTTTTACCAGAAAGCAAATTTTTGAAACCTGAAATATCCGTATTCAGAACGGATAAGTCAACTGATACATTTAGATTTTTCTCTTTCAGATTAAAGACAAAGACTGCATACTCAGTATTACCTTTTACCGCATATGCGAAGACACCTTCTTTATCTGCAGGCAGAGATATAAACTGACCGGTTGAGATGAAATTTTTATTTTTCCTCAAACGAATTAAATTTTTATTTAAATTAAGAATTGAATCAATATTTTTCTGCTGCCTGCTAATTTCATTCCAGTCAAGCATTCCACGTAACCGGATGTCGCCGCTTAAATTCTGATTCGGCATTGCGATTTCATTTCCATAATAAATAAAAGGAGTTCCGGGAAGCAGAAGTAATAATGCAGATGCGGTTTTTGCCTGACTGATATCTGAATATTCAGTACCTAGTCTTTCAGTAACTTCATCATGATTACCGAGAAAATTGGCATTCTGATAACCTTCAGGATAATATTCACTGATAAGTTGAAAATGATCGCTAATTTTAGAAAAGTCTCCTCTTCTTTTTATTGAGTCCCTTATTGCATAAGCTAGCGGAAAATCAAAATTCATGTGAAATTCATTTGTACCGTTTCCATAATATAATCCGATATTTCTTGCATGCGTCCAGTTTTCACCAACCATCATCTTAGATGAACCGCTTTCTTCGTATTTATCAAGAAGCTCTGATCTTAACTTCTGAAAAAATAGATGATTATCCGGCTGATCAGCCTGTTTCATAGGTCCACGTTCAACAATATATCGTGAAGCATCAATTCTGATTCCATCAAATCCTTTATTCAGCCAATAAATTAAAGTATTCGCCATTACTTCTCTTACTTCTTTATTGTCATAGTTCAGATCGGGCATTCCGCTCCAGAATGCTCCATAATAATATTCCTCATCATATTCATGCCACACGTTTTTCCA
>JBFZEW010000291.1:0-3488 GCA_041306665.1 Spirochaetota bacterium
CAGAGAATTAAGCGATTTCAAAATATCTTCTCTTCTAACACCTCTTTCAAGGCTATAGTGCGCAGTATGAACAAGAGCATTAATAATGATTTTTTCCTTATCCATTGGAATATCCTCATAACTTATTTTTGAATAATCTTAATTACCATACAATTATCGGCAGGATTGAAGCAAATCTGAATAAAACTAATTAGAATCCAGAAGAATCGAATTTATATATTATTTATCAAGATTTACTCAAAAATATAATACTCATTATTCAGTCAGTCGCATATATTTTATTCATGAGACGAATTTTATTCGCTATTTTATTTTTAAAAGAAAAAGGTTCGAGAACTTCAGCATGTTCACCCAGACCCAAAATATATGATACTGTCCAATCATCATCAGGGAATGAAAACTTTATGATAAAATTTTCACTGGAGACTGCTTCGATTTCAGAATCCTCAAGAAATTCATTCATTTTATTTTTAAGAAAAGAATTAATTTTCAGTTTGATGTTTATATTTCTAGAAATTTCCAAATCATAATTCATGGAATCTTTATATGATGCGGATTTTCTAATAAAAAAATCCTCCCGTACCTTTAAACTTTTAATCCGCTGAATTTTAAACGTTCGGAAATCCTTGCGTTCGCAACAAAAAGCGAAAAGATACCAAGAATATCCTTTCAAAATCAAAGTCATAGGTTCAATTATTCTTTCAGATTCAATGTAATTTGAATCAAAATATGTTATCTTAATTATCCGCCTGTCGCCAATTGCTTTGTGTATTGTTTTTATATATTTTTTAATTCTATCGCTCATTCCCCATGGATTTATATCAAGTGCAATATGTTCATAATTTCTGTCAAAATTTTCCTTTTGATATTCAGGAACAAGACTGGCGATTTTTTCGATTACAGTGTCAATCTCAGTGTTTTCAAGAGAATTATTAATCCCCTTCAATGCAGCAATTATTGACGACATCTCATTTAAGGATAGCACCTGATGGCTTATGCGGAAATTTTCCATAATCCCAAAACCGCCATTATTCCCTGGATAAGAAATAATAGGAATTCCTGCCATGTTAATTGAATCAATGTCACGGTATATCGTGCGAATGTTTACTTCAAACTTTTCGGCTAGTTCTTTCGCAGAAATACGATCTTTGTTTAACAGCATAACAATAATTGCCAACAGGCGGTCAATCTTCATGCATAATATTTATTGTATAAATATTATATGTCAATAAAAAACCGGCATTATATTACTGGATTTTATTGAAAACAAAATATTATATTACTGCATCAGAACCAACCGAATTCAAATAGCAAACGCCCTTCAATGTTTCGAAAATCAGAATCATTAAAATCTTTTATTTCAATACCGAAAGGAATTCGATAGGCAACCGCAGCCCCCAAACGGAAAAACGTTGCAATGTTAACATATCCCGCAATTTCCGGTTCTATCATGAAAAAAGAGTCGCTCTCATTTGAATTAAGGTCATCATTTAAAAATCCGATTTCACCTTTGCCGAATGTTGAACCAATGGAAAAATGAAAAAGATTTTGAGGCTTATAGTGATATTCAAATAAAAGACCGCCATAATTAATCAAAACATCAGTGAAATCACCAGAATAACTAGCACCAGTAAGATCCTCCCTATTAGTCGGATAACAAAGACTATATCCAGCTCCTCCAAAAACAATTCCATAATCTTTACTATTTATAATTACGCCGCCACGACCGCCGCTTATAAAACATGGGATACCATTAATCACAGTTAAACCGAAAGTCGGAGCGCCATAACCGGAAAAAGAAAATCCTTTATTAAATGATAAAAGAGTAGTAGTTTCTCTCTCTTCTGAATTTTTATTTTGAGTATTTTCATTCTGTGCAAAAATTGATATTGATGTAAAAAACACAATTAAAAATATAATTAAGCTTTTTTTCATAATTTCCTCCATAAAAAACAATTACACAATATAAAACCCAAATGTAAAATAAAAGTGTCACTTTTTTTGAAAATTTATTCAGAAGGATGCGAAATGCCAAAATACGAATAAAAATTTTCCATGTCATAATTTAAAATGAGTCTTTCAGGAAAATTTATTTCTGTTAACAATGAATTGATATATTGAAAATCTCCGATCTTATCGCTAAAATGCGCATCACTACCTAGAATTACAGGACAATTCATTTCTGCGCATACTTCTAAAATTCGACTAATAAACAATTTTCCACCGGGACGGAATCCATATGGAGCCAAAGACGCGTTGTTAATCTCCAAAGCTTTATTTAAACTGAATGCTGCATCAACAACCGGTTTAATTTCAAACGGAAACCGCTCATCACCTGGATGACCAATAATTTGAACATCATTTTTTGTTAACGTATTAATTATTGCTTTGGTTTGTTTAAGCGGGGATTTTGCCTTGAAGCAGGGAGGGTGGAAACTTGCAAGACAGATATCCAGCTCATCCAGCAATAATTCAGGAATATCGATTTTACCTTTATCATTTAATATGTTCGCTTCTGCTCCTTTTAAAATGTGAACGCCATTAATAATCTGAGGCAAAATCCGAAGATTCCAAAAATGATAAATATGAGCGCCGCCGGGAATTCCAGGAGCATGATCCGTCACTGCCATTATTTTTAATCCGCGATTAACCGCCACAGAAATGTTTTCCTGTAATGTGCTGTAAGCATGACCGCTAGCGTAAGTATGTGTATGTATGTCAATTATTGCTTTCATGGAATCCTTTTCAATCAGGATAAAAACATTAGTTTATTTTGTCAATTGACATATGTTTTTACTGGCTGCCTTTGGTTTTATGGTTCTTTATTATCAATTACATCCCATGTAAGTAACAACTTCACATTTTTTCCTATTTGTAATGGATAACTATCTGGATTTTTCTGTGTGTTTTTATTTTTTCCAAAAAACTCATTAACCATTTCCTGAAAAAACAATAAAAACGCAATTAATACCAAATAACTGATACTAATTTTATATTTAATTCTCATCATCTCAAACTTATTTTTTTCCTCATCTGTAAGTGTGTAATGAAAATCATCATAATCATGAGCTTTTCTATGCCGCTGATATTTTATCAAACCCTTCGCAATTTCAGTTTTCCCATAATTATCATCGAGTTGTTTTAATAATCTTTTCATCAAAAAACTCATGGAATATCCTGAATTTGAAGAAAATTCAATAAGTTGCGTTTTTACATCTGGATCAATTTTAATGGTTGTTTCGTAATTCATGGTAATCTCCAATTAATATATAATGAAAGATATTTGTTATTACTCAAAAAATACCCCTCATTATATAAACGAAAAAACCAGAAAAAATGTTAAAATTTTTTATAAAAAAATAAAAAAAGTACAGCTTTTCAGCTGTACTCGATAATTAGAAGTAACTTGTATTTATGGTTTATAGTAACCAACTTTAGGCAGTTTTGTCAGCACTTTTTTCCCATGAGGTGACTTGCTAATATCATTT
>JBFZEW010000292.1:0-3052 GCA_041306665.1 Spirochaetota bacterium
TCACTGTTCATTATATTTCTTGACTCTCCCCCTGGCGGAGACTGCATCTTTAATTTATTAACAATAAGGAGAGCAAACAATGAAAAATTTCAAATCTTTTTTAAGTGAGGATAAGTTCAACCGAAGCAGGACGGGATGGATAATTATGAGTGTAAATCTGTTACTTTCAATTAATTCAGCATGGTTTTTTCTCGGTATGATGAAAACTTCAGTTCCAGCATGGCTAATGCTTAACAGCTGCGCGCCGTCTATTTATCTATTTGTAATCGGATATTTATTCTGCTCATCACTATTAATAACAGCAGCAGCCGTTATGATGTTCCGTTGGGGTTTTCTCGGAATGTTTTTCTTCAGCTGGAGCGGACCGAATCTGATTGCGCAAATCAGTCACATTGCCATGACAATAGCTGTAATTTATGTGGTATATGTTATACTCAAACAGAAAAAAATCAAATCGCTTGCAGCAGGACTAATTCTCGGAGCAGTAATTACAACATCATATAGCGTTGTTCAGAACAGCTGGTTTGAAGCCCGTCCGGGTTATCTTGAACAATTTTTTCAGGGACAGGCGAAACTCCCTGAATAACAGAAAAACCGGAGAATATCTCCGGTTTCATTTTTGACCTTCATTTAACATTATTAAAAATGTATCAGGACTCATCACATTAATATCTGCAGTTTTATAATCTTTTATATTCCTGGTAACCAGATATGATATGCTATTTTCTACAGCAGTATAATATTGAATGGCATCTTCAAAATCAGAAAAATCTGAATTTAAAGATAGTGTTATTATTTTTTCATCTACTGCCAGAATTTTCACAATTGTCTTCAGCTTTTGTATATTTTTAATTGATTTTTCTTTTCCAATAATTTTTGTTAATATATAATGAATATTAGCTATTATTAAAGTCGATGTAAATATTCTTACTTTTCCTCTGTCAGCTAAAGAAAAAATTTCCGCGGAATATTTGTAAAAAGGATCTCTTTGGGAAAGTAAATCCAGAATAATATCTGCATCAGCAAATACATTCAAAATCATTTATATTTTTCCAGAAGATAATCAGGATAACCTGATTTAACTTTATCTAAATCATCAATACTGATTATACCCGATAGTTCATTTATAAGTTTTGTATTTCTATTTGCTGAATTATCTTCTGTGATTAATTTAAAATAGTTTTCGACAATTTTTGAAAGACTTATATTTCTTCGCTTCGAATATAATTTTGCTTTTTTTATCACAGAATTATTCAATTTTAAAGTAAGTTTTGTTTCCATTTTCTTTTCCTGATACGTATAAAATATATTAATCAATACGTATTGTCAAATGAAATATTTCTGATCATCATTAAAAATTTTAACAAGATGTGCACTATAGAGTCTGACTAGCACACCACCCGGATCATATGTAAATTTTTTTTGAATCAGACTTCATAAAATACCTTTCCAATCCGGTTAATATGATCGATTAATTGCACATTGTCTATCTGGGTTATACTTACAAAATCAAATGTATAAGGCAAAGATAAATCATCAATATCCTGTTCAAGTCTCGAAAGAACCTCCATTTTGAGTTCATTTCCAAAAAGAGCAATATCAATATCAGAACCATTTCTATAATTTCCTTTAGCACGGGAACCGAAAATGACTGCTTTTTTGACATGCGGATATTTTAAAAAAACATTTTTTATTGCATCTATAGTTTCATTCTTTAAACCAAACATTTTTACACCTTTTCCAGAAGTTCCCGGAAGGAATTTTCAAGTAATATAAATTCGGGAAAATATGATTCAACAATCTTTCCGCTTATTATAGTAACTGTTTCATGATTATATGTATGTGTGGATAAATTCCTGCTCTTAATCATATCCATCCATATTTCGCCATCTGTTATAAAATCAATATTAAACGCTTTTTTCACAGTATCTTTTGAACCATATAAATGAGTAAATCCCTGATCCTCAAGAAAATCTTTAATAGTATTCCATGCTAATTCATGAGTAAATTCAAAAGCCTGTATCAACCCCTGTTCTTCAAGTTCAGTTAATTTTCTTTTCTTACTTAATTGTACTGCGCTCTTTAACTGACTTAATGCTTTTTGATAATTGCTGAAACGCTGAATCCATCTTACATCTTCTGTCATATTGATCCTGCTTTTTCCATTTATTTAAAATCAATTTATGATTATAATTAATTTTTATCAAGCTGAAAAATGTTTATAGATTTACTAGTTAATAGTTATTCACAAATTATTAATAATATGTGAATAACTATTAGTGAAGGATTTACTTCATTTTGCTTTCATACCGCGGAAGAGAAACATTGTGTTGCCGATTTTAATTTCATCCCAGTCATAAAGTTCTTTGGGACGGAGAAGTTTTTTACCGTTGAGATACGTTCCTGAATCTGTCGCCATATCCATTATTATGTAACGGTCTTTAAATTCCTTTATACGGACATGTCTGTCCGCAGCCTTTTCATCAAGTACGATAATTGAATTCTCCTGCGCTCTACCGATTGTAATTTCTTTCCAGTAAATTGGAAATTTCTGTCCAAGCTCAAAACCATCTTTCTGGACAAGCCACGCGTCAAAAGTACTTTTCCTTTCAAAAAGTTTATCGTCAAGTTCCTGGTTTTCTCTTTCAACAAGATCGGCTAAATATTCACTGTTAGAAGGCGAAATAATTTCTTCATCGCCAGAAGTAATACTATCCGTTTCAACAGGATATTTTACCCGAATACCATGTCTTTTTAATTTCAAAATTCTGGACAGCAGAATTACTATTATCAGAACAAGTATAAATATGAGACTTAAAAACAATACTGTCCAATCCAATTTTAAATTTTTAAACATCATTCCGGAAACTGATATTTCCGTACTATCAGACAGCATCAAATCATCAAACTTAACAACAACTTTCAGTGGAAATTTTTTGGAACTGTCTTTTAATTGAGAAGTATATTTTATTACATACTCACTGTTAATATCGCCAAGCAAACTGCTATACATCTGCGAAACCTGAGATATATTCTCGCCAAGAATCATTCT
>JBFZEW010000293.1:0-5881 GCA_041306665.1 Spirochaetota bacterium
AATTTTTTTTAAGCATTTTACCTTCAAGCGCCATCCCAAGAGCCTGAGCTACACCGACTCCCAGCGATCCGGCAGTCGCGTCAATACCTACACATTTTGTTTTAACCGGATGTCCCTGAAGCGGACTTCCAAGCTGCCGAAGCGTGTCAATCGTTGACATATCAATGAAACCTTTCATTGCTAGGTTAACGTACCACACCGGACAAGCATGGCCTTTTGACAGAACAAACCTGTCTCTGTCTTCTCTGCAAGCATTTACTGGTTCAATATCAAGCTGATCCCAATACAAAGCTGTAACAATATCAGTTGCCGAAAGTGAACCGCCCGGATGACCTGATTGCGCCTTGTATATCATTCTGATAATATTCTTTCTGACCTCTTTTGCTTTTTCTTTTAAAAAATCAATTCGTTCAGATTGCGGCTTATTCGAATCTTTGCCTCTCATTTATGCCTCCTCCTTTTTTGTTTTATATATGTTAATCCGTCTTTGTAAATTTGTTCTGATTTTTCAGCCGGACAGATTATTTCCAAATCGTAGGAACCTTTATAATTAATCGCATTTAACGCATCGAAAGTGGAATCCCAGTCAATGCTGCCGCTTCCAGGAACTCCTGACTCATTAACAATCTCTTTATTGTCGCAAAGATGCGTTGAAACAATACTGTTTCCCAGAAGTTTGATGTAATATGAAATGTTATCTCTTGTAAAAAGAGAATGTTTCGTATCGAGACATAAATTTAAGCCATTAATTCCGTAATAGTCCCTGTATCGCATGAAACCGTTAATATTACCCATAATCGAAAACGGAATTATTTCAACTGCCGCGCGAAATCCATTATCTTCGCAAATACCGGTTATTTCACTCAGCATTGCCGCGTATTCCGCATCGATTTTATCATAATCGGATGCAGAAATTTCATTATCAATGAACTTTCCAACAGGAACAGTTATTAAATCAGTGACCTGCATTGTTTTAAGAATTTTGATTGTTTTTTTAAATGTTTCGAAACCCCAACGGGTGAACATTTTTTCTTTTGTAGAAAACGCTTCATTTAAATAATGTGCCACAAATTGCGAAACTTTCAAATCAGCATCGTTAAGAGAACTTATAATTGATGAAACAGAAGAGTCAGACCATTCTGAAAGTTTATCTTCGAAAAACAGTTCCAGCTGCACAGAATCAAATCCGGCAGATTTTATAACTTTAAAATCGCGAATTGACTGCTCGACTGTAAAATTACTGCCATATCTTGCAACAAACCATGCTGGAGATACTCCGTACATAAATCCTCTTTCGTATATTGTATACAGAATACATTACACAGGATTGCCCTATTTGTCAATATTTTTTTTCTCAAATACCGAAATTTTGCATATTGTATTCAATATACTATAATTCTGCTTGACTAACATTGAATTTATTATATTTTGACCACATGTATAAAATAGATATTGAAGATTTATCAGTCAAAGCCTATAAAGCAATCAAAGAACTGATTATTAAAAATGAACTTAAGCCCGGTGACAGGCTTCGCCAGGAAGAACTTGCAGAAAAATTCGGAATTTCGAGAACTCCAATACTTTCAGCCATATCGAAACTTGAAAAAGAAATGCTGATTGAACTTTCTCCGCGGAAAGGCGCGTTTATTAAACAATATTCCAACGAAGAACTACTTAATATTTACGATATACGCTTGAAACTTGAACCTCTTGGAGCAAGAGAAGCAGCGAAATATGCCAAAGCGGACGATAAAAAACAGCTTCAGGACATTTCAAATCTTTTCCTGAAATATCTTGACTCCAACAACGAAGGAATGCTCCGCGAAACTGACTACGAGTTTCACATGAAAATAATTGAAGTAAGCCGAAATTCAATACTTTACAATATTATTTCAATGTTCAGCATAGTAATGCTCAGCAATTACCGAGGATTCATGAAAGATCCGCACATAAGTCATGCCGAACATTCCGAAGTTCTGAAAGCGATTTTAAATAACGATGAAGACTGCGCTGAAGAAGTAATGCTGAATCACATCAGAAAAGCCCGTGCCAATCTCATTAGTAAATTTTTTCCTGAAAAAGAATAATCGAAGTTGAAGAAAAGGAAATGCCAGTTTTTCAGGAACGTTTCCATTTATAAGCGCCTCGCAAAACCAGTATTTACATTTTTTAAAAAATCATAAATACTGGTTTTATCAGCACGTTTACCGACATGAAAACATCAAAACATTAGTTGCATGAAGCTCACTTATGATAATTCTACTGTCTTTGTATGCCAAGAGTTGAAGGGTCTACCTTTGCGGCCCCGAGATCAAACAATGTCCATGAAAAATTCGACTCAAGCGATGCAAATATTTTTTTTGCTTCTTCTCCTGATGAACCGGACAGTACGTAATAATTAGCTTTGGCGAATTCTCTCATTGAATCAGTCGCCATTGCTTTATTGAACGCTTCAGTAAGAACCGCTTTTACTTCAGGTTTCGCATCCGCTTTTACGGCAAAACTGATTGCCTGATTAATCGGCAGATATTTCTCAAGCCCTTTAACTTTTCCGAATGATGTAGGTATTTTTTTACCGTCAAAATCAAAATCCTCTGGAATCATCATCCCGAGAGGTAAAAACTTTCCGGCTTTAAGCAGATCTTTCTGCTCGGCGATTGATGAAACAACTACTTCAATTTCTCCGGTCAATAACGCGTTTTGCGCATCCGCAGAACCTTTATAAGGAATGTAATTCAACTTAACATCTGCGCCTTTTTCAAACGCCAGCAAGTTTAGATGATGAATTGATCCTGCCGCGGAAGCTCCTGCTTTGATTTTGGACGGATTGCTTTTCGCCGCAGCAACAAGCTCTTCGATTGTTTTATATTTTGAATCCGCGCTTACCGATAACACAAGCGGTGACGCGCCAATAATGAAAAAATCCCAAACTTCCATTTTTTTATCCCAAGCGCCCTGAACAGCTGCTGTTGTGCTCGATTCAGATAATCCGCAGATGGTATATCCATCCGATGCTCTTGAATACGCATCAATCATGCCGTTTGAGCCTCCAATACCGCCGACAACGTTGATTACATTGATATTCACTCCAAGAATGACAGCCATTTCTGCCATTAGCTTCTTGTTGCATACATCCGTGCCGCCGCCTGCTCCGAATACAACAATGTTTGTTATGTCCTTAACTGGATATTTATTAGGTTTTAATAAATTACAGCTGGAACTTATTAATACAAAAATAATCAGACTGGTAAAAATCATGGATTTCTTCATTTAAATCTCCTTTTATCGTTTTCTACATATAATTAATAGAACTTCTATGCTGGACATTACTATGCTTACCAATTACTGCATGCATAAATTCATTACACAACTTTTATATAATTTATCTCAATAAAAATCAAGGAATTTATAAGCTTATCTAATTTTTTTATTTGCATATTATTTTCATATTCATAAAACTTGCGGGAGAAAAATTAAACTAAATTTGTTTGACAAATCCGGTATTCCATCATAAAATATATGATATATGTAAATTGATTGATATTTTTTCTGAAAAAACTCAGGTTACCGTAAATTATCATTCAGACAACTTACAACATATACTCAAGTAATTATCACGGAGGGACTGATGAAAACGTCCAAAACTAAAAAAATTGTTTTAATATTAATTATTATGCTACTGATCATGCCGCTTACGCTTGTATTTTCACGAAATTTCACATACTCGCCGATGGAAATCGAATCTTTATCAAGATATAACGAGGACAGAATCGCGTTTCAGCATATCGAGACGTATTTCGATCCTTACTTTGATGACAGTTTTCAAAGCTTATTAATCATCAAGAATCTGAAAATTTATCTCATTCAGGATGGATACGATGACATTGACATCATTAAGCAGGAGAGACTGCTTCTTGACATGCAGCGGCTTATAATAGATGACGCTGGTATGTGGAAAAATAAAATTAACGGGAAAGTCGACTATGTTAAAATCACGGAAAGACGCCAGGAGTTGATGAAAAACCTGGATGAAGGTTTTGCTGAAAAGAATTTCGGTTCTTTTTATAAAACAATTCGAGACGCGTTTTTAAAGAGACATATCGGTGTTTTTGTTACTTTAATGAAAAACAGAAAAGACTCCGGGCTTACAGTAACGAGAAAACCTGTTTTTTCTTCTTCACTAAAATCCAGCACTGACACCAGTGACACAAAATACGCAATTACAGCTTCAGCAAAAGCAACAGACGGCCGCGTTTATTACTGCGAAGATGCAGATGGCGACGGTATTACAGAAACCTTTACTGTTTCCATTCTTGATGGTTTCAATTGGGGTTATGAATCAGGTCCAAATATAATTTTTATTTTAAAAAATAAACAGGATGACCTTAAAGAAATTATCGGGAAACTGGCGCAATACTCATATTACGGAACAACTGAAGAAGAAGAAGAAATATTAAAAAATCTTCCAAAAGAAGCTGATCTAATTGAAATGGTAAACGATCTTGTTCCTGATGAAAAATTCTACAAATAAATAATAATCATTTTATTCAATGAAAAAGGAAACTCGAAAGTGTTTCCTTTTTTTATGGACGCTTCGAAGAAACTAACAAGCTCACGCGAAGAGCACATAGTGAGGAGTAATCAGTTTGACAGCAATTAGGTTGGTATTCCCGCGACGCCTGCAAAGGATTTGGACGTAGATGAATACAGACGAAAGATAAAGGATGAAAGTTTTACACTATTAACCATTTACCATTAACTATTAACTATTCACTGATTACTGATTACTATTCACTGATTTAGCCGCCCTGGAATAGAATCATGCAAGCACAGTCAAAAGGACGAAGGACGCTCGAATGATTTTTCGGTACTGTTTATTTTATTGTAACTTTTTTTTCAGCTATAATATATTCTTTTTTACCGTTTTTCTCTTTCGCAAGCGCCCGCAAAACGATATTTCCACGTTTAACAGCAACGATCACGGCTTTTCGGTCATTTTTAAATGAAAAATCGTTAGCAATGTTTTTTTCATACTGGATGGATGCTGCATTTGCGGGAGTAATTTCCCAGCGGATCATGTAAATTTTTCCGGTAATTGAGTTAGGAATTTTCAATTCAACCATAATTTCTTCATATATTTCTGATTTACTGCCGTAAATTGCTATTGCTCCTGATTTTTCTAAGTGATTCTTACAGGAGTATGCCGAAAACAGTAAAATTATAATTAAAACTTTTTTCATATATTTCATAATTAGTTGATTCAATGTTTCATTGTTGATTACAAACAAATTAAAAATCAGTGACAAAAATTTTGCCCGATGTGAAATCGGGCAAAATTACATTAACTGTGCTGCCATTAGTACTTAAGCAATATGAAGTTAAATTATTTCTTTTTTGCAGCCGGTTTTTTCGCAGCTGGTTTTTTCGCAGCTGGTTTTTTTGCAGATGCAGCTTTTTCAGCAGCTTTTTTCTTAGCAATCGCAGGTACAAGACCAGCAAGAGCTTTTTTCTCAGCGTTTAATGCTGTAGTAAGTTTAAGTACTGCTGCTTTTCTTCTTGTCTGTTCAGCAAGAAGTTGTTTTACTGTTTTTTCTGCCATTATCAATTCCTCGAATTATTAATATTTTTAAGTATATTATAACAGATTATATAATCAATAAAAAATTTTGCAATAACTATTTTTTTATTGTCTTTTATGAATGATTTTATTTCATGAATATATCAGAGAGAGAAAGTAAAATGAAAAAAAAATTACCTCATGTTTCAATTATCGGAAGACGGAATGTCGGCAAATCAACGTTATTCAACGCGATCATAAAACAAAAACTTGCCATTGTAGACAACATACCTGGACTTACACGCGACATTCTAAGCTATAATG
>JBFZEW010000294.1:0-2811 GCA_041306665.1 Spirochaetota bacterium
CGATTCTTCCGTCTTCAAATTTAACATACTCGTACAAATCACCGCCGACCTGGCTCATTGGATAGTAGAATGAAGAAATATAATCAGCAGGCGGGCTGTCCGGCATTAATTGCCGCTGGATTTTTTTTGCCATGTTCAATTCATTGATAATTTTTAAATTTACCGTCTGTAATTTATTTTTTTCCATGAATAATTCATTCGTTCGTTCAAGAATTTTTTCTTCCAGATTCTTATTCAATTCTTTGATAATCATTACATTTTTGGTATATCTCGTCGTCGCGATTAACGCGAAAGATATCAGCAGCAAAGATCCGCCATAGGACATGAAATAAATCGTTCCCCCGTCAAATGAGATCAGCGGTGTAATGTTCCATCGGTACATGGCATTGAGACTGAAAAACATGTCATATATCATTATTAAAAACATTGGGATGACGCAGAATGACAAAAGAATCGCTTCTTTATTTTTTGCTAAAATCTCTTTGGCGACCATGATTATCATAAAAATGAAAGCCATAAATATTGGAATGTACGATGCGGTCCGGACATTTTCGAAAAAACCATAATTCGGCGAAACTAAATATAATAAAGTTACTGCAAGTGTCGTTGTCCATAAAATAGTTTTTAATTTTCTTGTTTTCGGCTGATTTAAAAAAGCTCTCAGCATTAAATAAAAAAACATTATCGTGAAATTCAACGCGATGAATGTAATTTTCTGTTGTGTTAAGTTATCAATAGGCGGATTGGTAGTGTCAATCAGAAGAGACGTAAAATAATTCGTGCTGAACAAGGAATACAGAATTAAAATTTTTGAAAAATAAAGCGCTTCAATTCTTTGTCTATTCTGAAGATAGGTGATAAAAGGAAAGACAGAAAAACAAAGAAGAATAATCGTAATGTAGAAATTCAATTTTTCGGTAAAAAATTGCATCCATTTATATTTCACTGAAAGAACATCTCTATCTCCAATTGAAATACTGCCGCGGATATCCATTTCGTCAGACCCGGAAATTTTAATGAGCAGCACATTTTTATCTTTCACCATTAAATCTCTTTCAATTGGATAAAACCTGTAATGATTCCAGTTGTTGAATATTTTCGGGCCCATTGATCCGCCTTTACCGATAAGCTGGCCGTTCATGTAAACTTCATCAGCCATTATGATTTTTCCGGCAAGCAGAGCGAGTTTTTTATTACTCATATTTTCCGGCAGAATGAATTCTGATTTTATCCATATCGCGTCGGAGCTTTCAGGAAGAAGTTTCTCTAACTGAAGAGTGCCTTCAAGTAAAGAATAACTTTTAGTCATAGCGACATCCACGGAATCACTGATCAATCCCGGACTGTAAGTTAAATCGGAAATTATAAAACTGTCAGAGTTGCGCGCAAAAAGCGCGCTTGAACATGACAGCAAGATGAGAAACAGGAAAATTTTTTTCATTCACATATCCGTGTTTTCCATTATCATGAAACATTCCACATTAACAATAACTTTTTCTTAAGGCGGAAATTTTATTTAAATACAAAGTTTCCGTCTTTAATGCTGATGACCACTTTTTTCTCGCTTGTAAAGTCACCGTTCAGAATTTTCAATGCCATGGGATTAAGAATGTAATTCTGAATCGCGCGCTTAATCGGTCGCGCTCCGAATTGCGGATCATAACCAACTTCTCCGATTTTATCCAAAACTTTCTGGCTGATATCAATTTCAAGACCATTCTGTTTTTTCAGTCTGTGCGCGAATTCGGAAAGCTGTATTTTTACGATATCGCGTATATTTTCCTGTCCAAGAGGATTAAATATTATGATATCGTCAATCCTGTTAATAAACTCAGGCTTGAAATGAAGCTGCAATTCCTTATGAACGCCTTCGAATCTTGTTTTTTCGGGAATTGACACGTCACCGATGTACGATGTCCCGATGTTTGATGTCATTATAATTATTGAATTTTTAAAATCAACTGTCCTCCCTTTACTGTCGGTAAGCCGGCCTTCATCCAGAATCTGAAGAAAAATATTAAACACATCGCTGTGGGCTTTTTCAATTTCATCAAAAAGAATCACGGAATACGGCCTTCGGCGGACTGCTTCTGTCAACTGCCCCCCTTCGTCATATCCGACATATCCAGGAGGAGCTCCGACGAGTCTTGATACAGCGTGTTTTTCCATGTACTCGGACATGTCAATGCGGATCACCGCATGTTCGTCACTGAACAGAAATTCCGCCAGTGCTTTCGCGGTTTCAGTTTTGCCGACGCCGGTAGGACCAAGAAAAATAAACGTGCCGACAGGCTTGTTGGGATCCTGCAGACCTGAACGGGAACGGCGAACCGCTTCCGACAATGCAGTAATCGCCTTATGCTGGCCGACAACGCGGCGCTCGAGAATCTTTTCCATTTTAATTAACTTTTCACGCTCGCCTTCAAGCATTCGGGAAACCGGAATTCCGGTCCAGCGCGAAACTATCGAAGCAATCTCCTCTTCAGTAACTTCTTCAGTAAGAAGTTTTCTTTCTTTTTGAACGTTCTGCAGAGCGATCTGCTGGACTTTGATGTAATTTTCCAGCTCGGTGATTTTCCCGTAACGTATTTCAGCGACTCGGGTCAGGTTTCCTTCCCTTTCCGCTCTCTGTTCTTCAACGCGAAAAGAATCAATTTCTTCTTTCGCACGGCGTATTCCCGCGATAATTTCCTTTTCCATTTTCCACTGCGCGACCAGACCGTTTTTAATTTCATTAAAATTCGCCAAATCATCTTCTATTCTCGCGAGATGTTCAAGCGATGCGGCGTCTTTTTCCCGCTTTACAGCCTG
>JBFZEW010000295.1:0-4558 GCA_041306665.1 Spirochaetota bacterium
ATTTAAAAATAAATTAGTTTTTAATTTTCCACTTTGATCCTGTTTGCTCAACATTCACCTCCTTATACGACCATTACTAAATTTATTAATTAATATATATCTAATATAAATAATGACAATATCGAGTAAAGAATTAATCCTTAAAAAAAAATTGAAACAATCTTATTTAACTTGGAAGAAATAAAACTATGCGCGAAGAAAAAAATATTGGAGTATTATTATTTATTATATTTCATTGATGTTAAATTTTAAATTTAAAAAACAAATGTAGTGTTAAAATATTTTTATCAAGTCAGTATCGCGTGCAGTAAAAATATTTTTTTAACATTGAAATTTTACATGAATGATACATTACAAAATTATTTATCATTGTCCTTTTATTTATAATATACAGTGTTGTTATAAATAAAAAATAAACCGGAATGAAAAAAAATGGCAGCTCTCTGAACCGATATATTTTAATGGTTTCCGCTCAGCAGCAGGTATAAGATATTATTTTTAAAAGATAGCTGCAAACAGCATCTCTTTCTTAATTAATATTCTGACCTGTTTTATATTAACAAGAGTCAGAATGTTTTAAAAACCATCTTCTATTTCATATTACCTGCCCTCCCGGTAAAATTGAATTAATTGAATTTTATCCGATAGAATAGTTTGACATTTGACAGGATAAGTGCTTACTTAAAGTAAGTACTTATCAAAGAGGCCTTATATGAAAATTTCTGCTAAAGAATTAAGAAACAGTTCTACTAAAATTATTGAGCAGGCCGCAAAAGGCACCGAAATAATCATTACAGTACGTGGTAAAAAAATGGCACGATTAATACCATTTGATAAAGAAATGAATACCGACATTGAACAGGATGAAATCTTCGGTCTTTGGGAGAATCATGCTGAAACACAGACGGCTGAAGAACAGGTTAGATCATTCAGAATAGGAAGAAAATTTTGATAATTGATACTGATGTCATTATCCGGGAATTACGCGGAAATCTTAAAGCAAAAAAAAATAATTCATTCAAACATACCATTTAATATTTCTGTAATTACATACATTGAAATCATACAGGGAATGAAAACAAACATGAACTCAATAAATTTGTAAAACAGATAACAAAATGGAATGTGGATATAATTCAATTAAACAATGATATTTCCACCCGTGCCATGATTTATATTGAAGAATTTTTCCTGAGTCATTCCATGCAATTAGCGGATTCATTAATTGCAGCAACCTGTATAAACAGCTCTGAAATACTACTGACTGCAAACGATAAGCACTATAAACACATACCGAACATACAAATAATCAAATTCATTCCATAAAGATATGTCATTCAATCAAGATATTTTCTATTGTAAATACGGGTTGTAAATTCATCTCTACAATAGAAACTAAAATTAATCGAAATTCGCGTTATGTCCGATAATTAAATGTATAACTATACGTTTAAGAGGCATTTATGAAAAAAATAATCATATATATTTCACTTCTGCTGCTGATTTTATCTGTAAATTGCTTCGGTTTTACGGAAAGAAGGCAGCAATGGTGGGAATCGCGGCTGGAAAACCTGCAGAAAGAAAATTCATCCATCGAAAATGGTATAATAAAAAATGTTCTGTTAAAGGATATTGACACAACAAAAACTGTTATTAGTATTTTTAAAAACAGTCAACTTGGAATCGAACAGATAAATGAAGGCCGTTTTAAATTTACGAATGAAGAAATTAAGCGGAAATCAGAACCATACGTTAACGCTGCGTTCAATCTATATTATTTGAAACAAATTTTAAAATTTGAGCAATTCAACGAAGATTTCGAGCCGTCTAAATTGTTTCTCCACACATATACTCAAAAATATCTCAATAAGCATTTTCCGAATGTTGATGATGCGTTTACTGCGAATTTCATCAAAGAAAATGAATTAAGTTATTACAGAAAATATCTTGTGCTTGAAAATTTTTTACAGGAATCGATCAATAACTACGATATCCTTAATTCTATCGCGAGCGACAATATTCTGAATTCAATTAACGCTGCAGCTTCCCAAAAAGGTGAATATATTTTTGAATATGAACTTAATGAAATAATTGAAAAAAGCATCATGGATTATTATTCCGCTAATACCGCTTTAACTGATTTTAACTGCAATGAAAGCACCATGGCGAACACGTGGGTCATCAACACCATGAACATGCATTATTTGAAAAAAGTTGAACAATACAAATTAGTGGCACAGCTTCTTGAATACGTGCCAACGGATAAGAACATTAACAAACTTGATTACTATGACAAGCGCCCTGAAATTTTAGAACAAATTTCCTTTCAATATTTTAAATCGAATCTGCTTAACAACGAAAAATATGATTTCATTAAAAATGGACAATATGCTCCCACGGAACCTGACTTAGTAAAACTTTTCACAGAAATAGACAATAAGAAATTAAATTTTTCAAAAGCTATTAATGGTTTTGAAAACACAGACAGTTATAAAAATTTCGAAAATTCTTTTAATGCTTCAATTTCCGCGCATCTGCGTCAGTCAGCTCTTTTCTTTGAAACAAATGACGACTCTTATAAAAATGAATTTATAAAAGTAGCTGGGGAATCTGAAATCAGCACAGCTTCTGCGGGGACAAATCATAAACCTTCATCAATTGAAAACATAAGTTTTGAAGAATATCTTAAAAAAAATTACAGCAATTATTATAGATCTAAGATTGTTTACGTCAATAAACTCAATGCCGCGAAAAAATACGCGAAATATTCAGCTCTTTATCTTCAATGGCTGTCATCATCTAAAAATCTTTCTGAAGAAAAAATTGAAACAGCGTTCAATTACCGCGTTGATAAAAACCGTGAATACGCTGATTTCATTTTGCTGCTGGATAACAGTCTGACCAGTCTAGCCGGTTTTGAAAACAGGGATTTTACGAATAATATTTTTTCGGCTTACGGGCAAATATCAACGCTTTTCAACACAATAAACCAGTCGCTCAGCATTGAAACACGCGAACGACCGCATTTAACAAATTCAAAATTTACTCTTCTGAATAAAAAAAGAGAATCAGAAATCGCGGCGAATAATAATTCAATTCAAGTTATTCAGAAAAACCGGCATCTCTACAATGCCAGACAGAATGAACTTGCTTCAATCAGAAAGAAAAGAGACGAAGAAACGAAAAGAAAACTTGCTCAATATGAAGTTAGCGTTATTTCTGAAAACATAAATAACTACATTGATACTTATTCCAAACTCAAATACGCAGAAGATGTTTTCAGCTCATATGAGACGCAATATTCCGCGCTTGATGATAAATGCCGCAAGGGAATTTTCCCGGCAGAACTCGACGACGTGCTGAAAAGCGGGACATTATTTTCCTTGGTAAAAAATTATGACTCGAAAAAAATGCAGACTGAAACTGAGGCTAAAATATATTTACAGCAGATTATTCAGCGGGACATGGTGAAAATAAAATCATTGCTGCAGTATTATAAAACTCAAAATATTGAACTGATAAAAGCTCCTTCGCTTGCCGATCTCAATGAAAAACTCAAGAACATGAACAACCCAGTGCAGGTTAAAATTTCCGCATGGACAATGACAGAAACTAATTTTACGGAAGTGGACAAAAAAGCGGTGATTAATATCCGCCAGACCTATCTTAAAACAGCCTGGAACGCGAATGCTCCGGATGCGAATACTAAAATTGAAAAAAATCCCGATGAAGTTTATAGCTACTCAAAACACGGCGTGCAGATAACTATTCCTTTCGGATGGGAAACAGAAACACTGACCGAAAAAGAAGTTAACTCAGGAATTATAGCAAGCTTTAAAAACATTGATGATTTGACGGAATTCAAAATAGCATCCATGGATAAAAAAACATCTCCGCAGGACAGCGCCGAAAAATGGATAAAAACTCACGGCTACGCGATTTCTCAAATCGGCTGGAGTAAAGTCAATTCTGAGAACATTTACTGGAACATTTCGAAAGACAAAGAAAACAATGTAGTTAAAATTTTTTCATTCGAAAATAACGGAAAAATTTATTTATTTTACGGTAAAAGTTCGAAAAAATTGTTTCCTTTTTTCAGCCGCAGGTTTGATAATGTCATAAATTCTGTGATATTATCGAGGTAACATGAAAATAGCGGTTGCGATGAGCGGCGGAATAGATTCTTCGGTAGCCGCGCTTTTATTGAAAGAACAAGGTCATGAAATAACGGGAATTACCGCGCGGTTAAGTGATCAGTCTAATTTAATTCAAGGAAGCACTAACGCGAATTTTTTCGCAGAACAATCCGTAGAAGATGCGGCCAAAATCGCGCGTGATTTCAACTTCCCGCATCATGTAGTGAATCTGGAAACTGATTTTGAAAATGAAATCATTAAACCTTTCTGCGAAAAATATTTAAACGGCAAAACTCCAAGCCCATGCATCATTTGCAACGCGAAAATAAAATTCAACAGACTAATCGACATCGCTTTATCATTAGGCTGCGATCATCTCGCGACAGGGCATTATGCATCGATAAATTCAGACGAATCAACAG
>JBFZEW010000296.1:0-4967 GCA_041306665.1 Spirochaetota bacterium
TAGATTTTTATTTTTAATAATTATCATGTTACATATAACTTATCTCAATATTTAATTCTTGCTTTTTCAAAATTTCAATCTAAAATATAAATCACTATAAAAATCGGAGGGGACATGAAATCCTTAAAAAAATTTTTAGTTATTTCTGCGGCAGTTCTAATGACTGTGTCTGTATTTAGAATTGTACAGATTTCCGCACAGACCAGCGGTTCTTTCACGCTGAAGGTTTTACACACAAACGACACTCATAACAGATTCAAAGAAGGCGCGAATGACGGAATGGGTTTTCCGAAAATTTCAACTAAAGTTAAAGAACTCCGCGCAGGAGCGGATCCTGTACTTTTTCTTGATGCCGGAGACTTTGTTCATGGAATGCCGATTGGTACAATCAGTAAAGGTGAAAAAATCATCGGCATGCTTGACTTAATGGGATATGATGCGATAACTGTCGGTAACCATGAATTCGATTATGGCAAATCGCAGCTTTCAAAACTTATAAAAAAAACAAAAGTTCCTTTTATTTCCGCAAACATTTATGACGGCAAAAAACTTCTTAGTGGTCTTAAGCCATATATAATCAAAGATGTCAAAGGAATTAAAGTCGGAATTTTCGGGCTTACAACACCGGAATCATATTACAAATCACATCCAAAAAACGTAGAAGGCCTTACAATAAATGAACCTGTCGATGCAGCAAAAGCGATGGTAACTGAACTTAAAGCTAAGGGATGCACTGTTATCATAGCACTTGCACATTTAGGAATAGATGAAGAGACTCCTGAAAACTGGAGATCAACAGCCGTAGCAAAAAATGTTGAAGGTATTGATCTGATTGTCGACGGACACAGCCATAGCAACCTTCCATCCGGAATGAAAGTCGGAAATACATTGATCGTTTCAGCAATGGAATATGATAAAGTTCTTGGAATGGCTGATATGATAATTGAAAACGGAAAAGTTACTTCAATTACAGCTTCATATTTTACAAAAGAAAATGCAGCTGCAGTTACCGAAGACGCGGCTGTCGCGGCATTCATTAAAAAAGTTGAAGACGAAAATAAAAAAATAACTGAAGTTATAATCGGGAAAACAGATTTCGAACTTAATGGTGAAAAAAACAATGTAAGAGCCAGTGAAACTAATCTTGGCAATTTAATTACCAATGCGATTATGTGGAAAACCGGAGCTGATTGCGTAATTACTAACGGCGGTGGAATCCGTGCTTCAATAAAAAGCGGAAAAATTACCAAAGGAAACGTAATTACAGTTCTTCCTTTCGGAAATACTATTGTTGTCAAAGAAGTTTCAGGCAAAGACATCAAAGCTGCGCTTGAATTTGGTGTTGCTGATTACCCAAACATTGCTGGAAAATTTCCTCATGTTGCTGGAATAACTTTCACACTTGATGCAAAAAGCGCTGCCGGTAAGCGTGTAACTGACCTCATGATCGGCGGAAAACCAATTAATGAAACCGCAATGTATAAACTTGCGACTAACGATTTCATGGCTGTCGGTGGAGACGGCTATGTAATGTTTAAAGATGCCAAAGAAGTTAAACTTTTCGGCGGGCTTGACGAAGTATTAATTGAATTCATCAATACGAACGGTTCTGTTACAGAAAAAATTGCCAAAGTTGACGGAAGAATTTCAATTAAAGACAAATAATTTTTTCATATCAATCTCGTTTTCTCATAAAGGAGAGTGCTGCATGGTACTCTCCTTTTTCACATTCCAACATTCATCCATTCCTCGCCATTCCTCGTCTGACTATCGCCTGCTTCAACGCCTGTCATGACGCCTGTCGATAGACTGTCGTGCCGACAGTTGTTCGTCAGACGAGGAATTTTCCAATTATTTATATTGTTAAATAAGGATTTATATCAAATTTTCGATCTAAAATCTTGGATTTCATTAAAAATGAATTTTTAAATTTTTCCTCATACAAAAGAAAATTTTCAATCCGTTTGTTCTCATCCTCATGTAAGGCCATATATGCTTTATGTCTTGTTATTGGAAGAATCCCTTTGTAATCAGGAATTAAATAATGATTAATAGTATCATACTCATAATCTCCTGGTTTCTGAACATATCCTTTCCTGACAGGATTATAAGCACAATACCATAATGAAATTAAGGCATATAATTCCGGATTTCTTGACATTTCAAAATGCCTTCTTCCGTATCGATTATTCCATAACGGACCAATCCTTCGGCAAGATTTATTATATTCTCTGGTAAACATGGATTTTGCGACCTGCATTACTTCCGGAAGAATAATACAATCATTCGGAGTTGTTACTATAGCGTGTATATGATCATTAAGTATTGTTAAGGCATTCAATTCAATTGGATAATTATCAGTAATATAGTTCATAACATACACGAAAAGCGATTTTGACCATTCACCTTCAAGTAAAGGTTCATAATTAATTATCCGCGTAAAGACATGAGTTGAAATAGTTTTAAATTCAGCATCTAAATTATTATTCATAATTTACCTCCAATTTTTTTCTCTTACCTATATAACGAAAAAATTCAAAAAAATGTAAAAATTTTTTCTGAATTTTTCGTTTTTTTCTGTATTTCTCTATTTTATCAAACATAACACTTGTAAAGACGCCTGCTTCAACGCCTGTCATGACGCCTGTCATAACGCATGTCGATCATCTGTCGTGCCGAATGTCGTTCGTCAGACGACATTCGAAATTGTTGTTGCAAAAAACTGATATTTATAGAAATTAACATAAACACTCCGGAGAACAAAATGAAATGTATAGTTATACACCAAAACAGGATAAAATCGGTCATTAGCCGGCATCCGTGGATATATTCCGGATCAATTAAATCACAGGATAAAGACATCCAAGACGGTGAAATTGTTAAAGTAATATCGCATAATAATGAATTTCTCTGCTATGGCTTTTATAACTCTAAAAGTAAAATTACTATTCGCGCCTTTGCCTATGATGAAGATTTATTGCCAGACAAAGAATACATAAAATTATTAATAAATAATTCCATTTCAAAAAGGTCTTATATTTTCAACAGTCCTCAAACAAACTGCTGTCGACTAATTTTTAGCGAATCAGATTTTCTTCCTGGAGTAATAGCGGATTATTACAACGGATACATTTCCGCTTCGTTTAATACAGCGTCAGCACAAATACTTAAACAATATATTTCTGAAATACTTATACGGGAAACAAACGCTCACGGTCTCACAGAATGCACCTCTTTTGATTTTTTAAAAAAAGAAGGAATCAAAATTTCTGAAAAAATTTCAATTGGCAGCATTCCGGAAAATGTTCAGGTCAAGGAAAATGATATCATCTACAATGTTGATATTTTAAACGGACAGAAGACAGGATTTTATGCTGATCAACGTGAGAATCGTCAAATTGTTTCTAAATTTGCAAATGGAAAAAAAGTACTGGATGTTTTTTGCTATACTGGAGGATTTACATTAAACGCATTAAAAGTCAATGCGGCGCATGTTACTTCTATCGATTCATCCGCACAGGCTTTGGATAAACTAAAAGAATCCATCACATTAAACAACTTACCTTGCGAACGGCAAACATCCATCCAAGGCGATGCTTTCAATCTGCTCAGGAATTTAAAATCTGAATTAAAAAAATTTGACCTTATAATTTTAGATCCGCCAAAGCTTGCTCCAAACCGGCATTCTTTAGATGAGGCTCTGCGGGCATACAAAGAACTTAATCTTTCCGCCATGCAGATTGTTGAAAATTATGGCTTTATCTCTGTATTTAGCTGTTCTCAGGTGGTTTCACTGGAAACTTTAAAAGAAGTTATCCGCTGGGCGGCAATTGATGCAAAAAAGAACATAGTTATGTACCAATATCTTTCTCAGCCACCTGACCATCCAATTTCAGCAACATTTCCGGAATCAGAATACCTAAAAGGAATAATATACCAAGTTTCCAGCTGATAACTAACGGATAATAAGTAACAGAAAATTTCCTTGCATGAAGAGAATTAAATGAAAATAATGATTACACTTTTTTCATCTCCGCTAAATACAATCGGAAGTTTGACACGGATGCTTTCTGCTGCTGAATATTATAAAAGTAAAGGGCATGATGTATTTTTCTGTGCAGGTGAAAAAACAATAACCAGCACTATACGTGAAAACTGGAAATATCATTCATATCCGCAGAGTACATTATTTGGTCTGCCTGAATTTTTATCAAATTTTTTAAAAATTATTATGAGAAAAATAACAATCCGCGTTGAAACAAAACAATCAATCGGTTCAATCTGGCATCTTTTCTTTTTTACAGGATATCTGCGTAGAGGATATTTAGCTTGTATTGTTAAAAAGGAAATTGATATAATTCGAACCGAGCAACCAGATTTTATTTTCACAGAAATGGATCCGGCAATATTTATTGCAGCTAAAATCACAGGTATTCGGCTAATTTCCACCTATGCATCTATTGCGACTGAAAATTCCGATAACTTATTAAGCCTAAAAGCTCTTAAACTGATAAATTCAATTTTAAAAGAACACAACATGCCGTGTTTAAAAAACGTGAATCAATTAATCAGTGATAAATCTATAATAAAAATAATACCTTCAATCCCGCAGCTTGAAAGAGCACACCTTATTCCGTTAAATTCGTATTTTCTTGGAAATATTACACATCCAGTACATAACTATGCCCCACTATTTCGAATCGACCGTCGCAAAAAGTACATTTTCTGCTATCCAGGCACTGGAAGTATAACTCCAGAAAAATATCAAAAAATCCTGCAAAAATGTATGATTAAATTTCCGGACATGATTGCAATTATTACTGGTGTGAATACAATTCATGCTATTATACAGGATAATGTTATTCTTTGCAGTTATATCAATGCAGAGTTGATTTTACCTTATTGCACTGTTGTAATCTGTCATGGTGGACTAAATACAATTACCCAGTCACTTTCTCATGGAGTGC
>JBFZEW010000297.1:0-2711 GCA_041306665.1 Spirochaetota bacterium
AGCTGTAACGTAGCTGTAACGTAGCTGTAACGTAGCTGTAACGTAGCTGTAACGTAGCTGTAACGTAGCTGTAACGTAGCTGTAACGTAGCTGTAACGTAGCTGTAGCGTAGCTGTAACGATTCATAATTTTGATAAAAATCAAGGATTTTATTATAGATGTTCGCGGCAGAAAGAAAAAGAATAATAAAAAATTATCTTCTGGAAAATAAAAAAGCTGAAGTAGTAAAAATCAGTGAAATGCTGAATGTTTCCGAGGTAACGGTGCGCCGTGATCTTGAAAAACTCGAGACAGAAGGATTTCTCATACGGACACATGGCGGTGCTATTCTGAATGACCCGGCAGAAAAAATGTATCATAAAGAGATGCCAACTCCATATGAGTCTGAAAGAGATGAAGAAAATCATGAAATTATTGAAACAGCCGCAGCTCTTGTAAAGGAAAATGACGTAATTATGCTGACCGGCGGAGTCATTACACGGTTACTGGCAGAAAAATTATCAGAACGCCAAGGACTGACAATTCTTACGAATGATTTAATCGCGGCTCTAAATGCTTCTGCCGGCGGCTTAAATCGGGTTATTTGTCTCGGTGGCGAAGTAGATCAGGATAATATTTCGGTTTCAGGAACAATTACACTTAAGAATATGCAAAAATATCACGTGAACAGAGTTTTCTTAGAAGTTGATGGAATTAGTGAAAATCTGGAATTAACGGTTTCATCCCAACAGAAAGCCGAGCTGATAGAATCTGCGATAGAAAGCGCTGATCACGCGACATTGCTGTGCAATTACAGATTATTCGGAACAAGAGCGTTTATGCGGCTTGGCGCGATTACAATGGTAAAAAGTTTAATTACAAATCCGTTGTTGTCGGATGAATATAAAACAGCAGTGTATAATAAAAATATTATGATATATACATCAATAAACGCTTTCGAGGGACAAGTATGAATGCCAAAGCAATACTTGAACTTCGAGGCGTTAATAAATCTTTCAGTGATGAATTTGGACTTAAGGATATTAATCTTGCACTTCACCAAGGCGATGTCCATGTAATAATGGGTGAAAACGGTTCAGGAAAATCGTTATTGATGAAAATAATTGCAGGGATATTCACGGTCGATAGCGGAACAATTCTTTATAACGATGAAATAATTAATCACGTAAGCGTCAACAAGGCGATGCAAAACGGAATATATTATCAGCATCAGGATCTGCCGGTTTTTGAGAATTTATCGGCGGCCGAAAATATATATTTCGATTATAGAATACGATTCAATAAAAAAATAAAAATCTGGAATGCTCTTGAAAATATTTCTCAATGCGCAGAGCTGTTTAAAAAACTGAATATAAATTTATCTCCGATAAAAAAACTTGGACAATATGGTTTCGCGGAAAGACAGTTGTTGTTTGCCGCGAAAGCGTACATATCCAATGCAAAAATAATAATTTTTGATGAGCCTCCGGCGGGAATGAGTGAGGTAGAGCGGAATACTTTTTTCGAAATTCTTGCTTTGATTAAACAGAAAGTGGAAGCAATTTTTTATGTCAGTCATCGTCTTGATGAAATAACAAAAGTTGGGGATAAACTTTCTGTTATGGAACAGGGTAAAATAATTTCAACCAATGACATCCGCAATGTGAATGAGAAAGATATTATCCGTTTAATAACCGGTAAACAGGAAATACACCAATATCCGAAAATTGGGATTAAACCAAACAAGGAGTGCGTACTCAGTGTTAAGAATATGACCAGCCGGCATATTTTGAAAGATGTAAGCTTTAACCTTTACAAGCAGGAAATTCTGGGAATAACAGGTCTTATGGGTTCGGGAAGAACCCGGCTCGCTAATTGTCTGTTTGGAATTAAACAGCCGGATGGAGGAATTATATCTGTTGAAGGAAAAGTGCGGCGGTTCGCTCATCCGCTTGACGCGCTGCTTGCCGGAATTTCTCTTATACCTGAGGATCGCCAGGTAAACGGGATATTTAACCCTTTGAAAATGAGTTCGAATATGACATTACCGAATTTAAAGCGGTTTATGAATAATAGCATTCTTGATGATAATATCATCCGGCAGGTCGTAAAGGATTACGTTAAAAAACTTGGAATAACTCCTGATGATCCCGAAGATGGAATTCATTATTTTTCAGGAGGCAATCAGCAGAAGATTCTACTGGCGAGATGGTTTATGAAGCGCAGCTTGATATATATAATGGATGAGCCTACCCGAGGAATTGATATTGCGTCAAAGATCGATATATATAACGCTATGAATAATCTGATAATGAAAGGGGCTTCGGTGATTCTTCTCTCTTCTGATATTGATGAAATTATCGGGATGTGCGATAGAATTCTGATTCTTGCTGACGGCAGGATTACTGCTGAACTGATGCAGAAAGACGCTACGAAGGAAAAAATTTATTCTCTCGCGATTAATGATTGAGAGCAGATTATTTATTTTACTGTTCGCATAGGTTGAGTGTTTAGGGTGTAATATTTATGTGATGTTTGAGGTTTTGCGTTTTGGTTTTTTATTTATGGGGCTTTTTCTGCTGGTAAATCGAAATATTTAAATGAATCTTTCACGAAATTGTATAATAATTCTTTAATTTCTGTATAACTAATCAAAATTTCAGATAAAATATTAATATCAACAGGACTCTTTTCTTCTAACTCTTGAATAATCTGATCAAAAAAGAGCACGA
>JBFZEW010000298.1:0-3300 GCA_041306665.1 Spirochaetota bacterium
GAAATACAACCGCGGCGCCAACCCGCTTTAGAAAATGTATAACAGGTTTAAACCTGTTATACACCTGTTAATTAGCAGGTTTCAAATACCCGAAAAAGTCACACTGAAACTAATCGGCCCGGCCTGTTCGGCTGCTTCATTACTTCCTTTGACTGTGCCGGTAATTGACCCGCTCGCAGGATCAACGGAAGTTAGGGTTACTGTATATGACTGAAACTCCCCCCAGTTTTTACCTCCATCATATACTAGAATTTTTTCATCATATCCTGATCCGTAAGAGTATGACTGATTTGGCGTCGGCATGCCCGGCCACTTAAACCTGACTTCAAAATCCGGGCTATCTCCAATCCACAGATCATATTCGCCGTTGTAAGTGGTTTTAACAATGGGAACTGTGACACTTTTTGTTATCGCGCCTGTTATTTCCACAGTAACCCTCGGCACACCTCCGGGATTTTGCGGATCATTTCCAGAGCTGCTATTATTTTCAGAACTACTGTCTTCAGCAATTTGACACGCAAACAGCAATCCGGCGGCAATAACAATAAATCCATATAAAAATAACTTACTTTTTTTCATACTTATAAACCCCTTAATTCTATTTTATAACATCACAGAAACCTTTAAAATCTTCAGTAATGGTGAACCTGTAAAACCAGTGCTAATGATCTCAGGTATCACACCATCATAAAAGACTTTCTGCTTTCCCTAAACCTGTAAAGGCAAATTATTAATACAGCCGCATTCTGACGCCATGCGGCCGGACTGTGCCTCCAATCCATTCAAGTTCATTATTGATGTTACCTTCAAGCCAGCTTTCCTGGAAGCCAAGGTAATAACAGCTTCCCAAAAATCCTGAGCCGATAACAGGAGGAAGAGAAACAGTCAGGTTTCCGCTGTGCCAGCTGAATCCCGTATAATCTCCTTTATAATACTGTCCAGCCAGATAAAGCCCGTCTTCACCTGCAGCGACGGCATACACAATATCACCCGATGAACCGGCAGGAAAACCGGTAATATTGTTTCCTGTACCGTCTACCCAGTAACGCGCATTGGAGGATGATTTCCCGCCGACATAAACACTTCCATCATGGACGCAAATTGATTCAGCCCGCGCACCGTCATCAAGATTTACACGCGTGCTGTTTTTCCAATAACACGCATAGTCCATTATATCCTGCGTGTAGTAACCGCATACATAAATATCCGATCCGTCAGAATAAATATCTCTCGCCTGTCCGGATGTACCGGCCGTTTCAAGTTCATGCATTACAATTGAGCGCGAACTTACCATGTAGACTCCTTCAGAAAGCGTCCAGCTGTCGGAAACCTCCCATACGCATGGCCTGTCGCCAGAACCATCCGGGTCTCGCCACCCCGCAACGTATATTTTGCCGTTATGCAGCGCAGCGCAATAGGCAAATGAAGACACATCATCAAGGAATTCTCCATTCCCGTTAAACCAGATTATTGCTCGATTAAAGTACGATGGATCATTAAAGACCTGCCTGACTCCAACCACATAGTCCCCGAAGTTTGTCGGCACAACATCAGCTGCCCGTGAATTGTTCTCAGCACCAGCAATTGTTTGAACCGCACCGTCTACCCAGTAATACGCCCGCATGACACCCGCCGAATAACCTGCAGTATAAACCCGCCCGAGCTTAATAACGCTTATTGTCAATGCCGTTTTGTCATCATCGGATTCTTTCTTATCCTCCGATTCAAAACATGAGCTGCAAAGAACTACCATGCAGAGTGCTGCTGTCATAAAAACAAGCATATGCAGTTTTTTAAAAAACTTCATAAAACAATATTTCTCCTTTTTCAGATTGTATTTCAGCAGAAATTGAAACACCATAAATATGTTTTACAGCACTTCCCCTTCTGCATTTATTTTCAATTCATCTGCTCATAAAACCTTCGTTAAATTGAAGGAAAACAGATGTATAATACATTCTCCCGGCTGTTTGCGCAATACAGCAAAACGTACTTAATTTTTTCATTGACCAAAATTTTAACAAAAATATAATAGAAAATATCTGGAGAATGAAATGCGAATCTCTTTAACAGGATGGTCTAAATTAAACAGCTTTCTGCTAAAAGCGGGATCATTAAATTCCGTCACTGAAATGAATTCCTGGGTGTTAAACAGCATTTCCTCCCTGATTCCATATGATAATTCAGCTCTTGATATTGTACTCTCGGATAAGCTTCAGCCCAGCATTGCCCTGTCATTAAACTCGGATAAAAAATGGGAAGATATGTTTAATTCTTACTATTACAGCATTTCTCTTTTTCCGGAATTTGATAATAACATATTTCACGCTGACAACCGGAAAATCAAAAAATCTCATAAATCTGAATACTATAACGATTTTCTGGTACCCCAGAAAATTTGTTATACTGCGGGATTTACCATTTATGATGCGGAAAATAAACCCTCACACACAGTGGTTCTAAACCGGACAAGGACTGGAGGAATGTTCAGTAACGAGGAACTCTCATTGATGAAAACCGCGGCTCTTCATCTTTCCAATTATTACAAAATACTGTCACTTTCTGAAAGATTTAGAAAAATTCCGGTGATGATATCTGAACTGGAAAAAGGAAATACTCTTTTAAGCCCCAGAGAGACGGAAATAACCTGCCTTCTTGTAAAAAGGCTTAAACCCGCTGAAATAGCAAAAGAGCTTAATATCAGCCTTCTGACAGTCCGGAAACATATTCAGAATATATATGAAAAGCTGAACATATCCGACCGGCATCAGTTTTTCCAAAAAATCCATCAGCACTATAAAGCAAAGTAATCTGTTATAACGGTTTGCATAGAGGGCATCGCGCTGAAGTAAGTTTTCTTGAGGAATTTTACTGTGGTTAAAAGTCTCTTTTCCTAAACATTTCATTGTATTAAAGCGCCGGGCTTTCCGCTCCGGCCCATGATCCTGTCGAAGGGCAATCCCTGACACTTCCTGATATGTCAACTCTGTGCCGGCATGGGAACATCAAATAAGTTATTTATTGAAGTACCCATATTTCAAACTCTATTCTTTTAGCATTACTTTTTTATGACGCGATCGTTTAAATACCTTCTTAAGGGTTACAGGATTTAGTGACCTCAGGTTCGCAGCGTGCTGCGAACCTGAGGTTTCGCAATTTTATAATCCGTTAATCTGATGAATCCTAATTCTGAAAGGTGACTATTTGAAGATAACTTTTTACCAATCTTTTTGTCTGAACCATGATCACCTATTTTAGAGATTAAAAAACTGTAAAATATTAAGATCGGAAGAGCACACG
>JBFZEW010000299.1:0-2623 GCA_041306665.1 Spirochaetota bacterium
ATGTTAATGTATGGATCCATTTTAATTATGGAAATCTTATATCCGTGATCTTCAAGTAAAAGCCCTAATGACGCGGTCGATAAACCTTTTCCAAGAGAAGAACACACTCCTCCTGTTACGAAAATATACTTTGTCTCAATATTATTCATATTTAACCTCAATGGTTTTAACCATTAATAGCCGAATGGTTAAAATCCGCTAATTTTTTGCATAATATTACGTTAAATTCAGCTTTTTTTTACACGTTTGTAATGTAATAAAAAAAATGGAAGAGTCATTTGAACCAATTTTTACGTCAAATAAATATTTTTACCTGTGTTAGATTCTTGACATTATTGAATATATCAGTTATAATAACAAATATTTTGAATAAAAACATATTTTCCCGATATATTGGAGATAAAATGGCAGAAAAAAGAAAATATCAGCGGTATAACTGCAAATTAAAATGCAGATTCGAATACTTCGATGACAATACCGAAATAGTTGACACTCGCACAGTAAAAGGGAAAAGCGGTAAAGCCAGAGTTCTTGATATCAGCAGAGGCGGTATTTTCATTTCAACAAATACTTCAGTCTCAATAAACCGGCCGATTATTGTATCTTACATTACCAATAAAAAAAGCTACACGCTAATTGGAAACATCGTCCGCACGGGATTAATTGAAAACAATCCCGCTGAAGTGCTCAATAAATTCAAAGCGTTAAAAATTAAAGAAAAAATATATATCGCCGTTGAATTCCAGAAGCCTGTAGATGAATTTACAGAAGGCGAAATCGAACAATGAGTACGCGTTTTATTTACGTCGACAACATCGAAGAAGTAGATCCTTCAAAAGCAACAGTTTACGATCTTAATAAACGCTATATTGACGGTTTCGGAAACATGTACGGATTGCGGTACAACAGAGCTGATAAAAAAGTTGAAATAATAAAACTTCTTCGAACGACAAACGTTCACGCAGATAAAGTAGAAAAACGCATGATTGAACAGAAAAAAATGGAATACCTTTTAGAGAAAAGGAAAATGCAGGATCAGAACAATTCACAGACCGGGAAAGAAGAATACATTGACGACGAAGAATATACCGAAGGCGAAGTTATTTCAAAAACGATCATTCCCGATGTTTTCATTCAGGAAAGAATGGATCAGATAAAAACTCACAAACAACGCCTTGAAGGACTTTTCCACAATTTTAAAAACAGCAACATCATCAACAGAGATGACCGGAATTTATCAAACAAAGTGGATGAACTTTTCCGTAATCTTGAAATTGACTGTCTGTCGAAAATCGACAAATCTGAAAGTGTTTACAGGGAACTTACGGAATACCCTCGCGGTATTTCATATTATCTTGCGAAGTTCGATAAAAAAGCGAAACTAGTTGTTGATTCACTTTTTTCTGACGACAAAAAAATGAGTTATATAATTTATTTCGAAATGTTCACAATGTTCAAAGAAATATATAAAAACATGGAGATAATACTTTCGAATGTCAGTTTATTTCTTGATGAATTTCCTCAGGAATATATCGCAAAACTTTCTTCTGCCGATAAACAGCACTTCAGCGATTCGCGCACGAGCATCATAAACACGAAACATGAAATACGAGAAGTACACGCGGTGCTTAACAGATTCGAGGCATATCTTTTGGAAGGGAAAAACTTTTCATCCTAAATTTTTTTTTCTTCGCTGTTTTTCCGCAAAATTTCTTCAGCTAAAATTTTCAGCTTGGGATGCACTTTCGGCATTTCAAGATGGATTTTATTTTCATCTGAAGCTGCCGGATTAACGTCCTTTTTATCATCTTCATGCATCAATTCATTCAAAGCAAAAACCATTCGGCCGAAAATTTCATTTATCTTTCCGCTGCATCCGGCGAGTTTATAATACTTGTACGCGTAAAGAGGCAGCTTTTTATCATAGTAAAAATAATCGCCAATGCGGATAAGTCCGTCTTTGTAGTTAGTCGCGACGAAAATTTCTTCAGCCTGAAGAAGTTTACCAGTATTGAAAAATTCATTACCCTTTCGAATTAAAGCAGCTCTGTCTTTTTCATCCATTATATACACTCCGGATTAATAGAACTCACATATATTGCGGAAATTTCATGAAGCGCTTCAGCTCCACAATAGCTTTCCGCATCAATTACAAATCGGCTGTTGGCCTGGAAATATTTAATCCAGTCTTCATAAAAATATTTAGCCAATGGGAGATACGACCAATGCCATTTTTCCTCTTCATAACCTGCTGTACGTCCGGCGGTGTAAGGCTGATAAAAACCGAACTTTGCAGCGTTTTCCTCCAGCCATTTATACAGAACTTCTCCGTCTCCGTTTTCAAAATAACTGTTCTCGAGACTGTTAACGTCAAAATCCGTTCCCCAGTGATGCCGCGATGTCCCGGGCATGGAGGAATAGCGTAAAATTTTAAGTCCCTTGTCAAAATCTGATAAATTCAGTTTTGATAAGTCAACACCGTCAACTTTCCGAGTACCATTCCATTTAGATTCCCAGATTAAACGCTGTTCATTAAAATTCCTTGTTGAACTTATTATTCTGAAGCTGATTTGAGGGTGTTCAGTTTTGAAGGAGGAGACCATTTTTTTCAACGCGTCAGCAG
>JBFZEW010000300.1:0-3787 GCA_041306665.1 Spirochaetota bacterium
AGAAATTGATAATTTTTGATGTTGAAAATCCTTTTGTTTTTATATTAATGAAATCTGAATCAAGTATTTCAGTGCACATAACATGAATTTCAATGATATCATTTCTAACAAATGGTTCTCCTCCTGATAATCTGACAAAATCCATGCGCGGAAGCTGATAAAAAATTTTTTCTATTTGAGAAATATTTAAATCATTTTCAGATTTTTTTTTCCATGAGTCGCACATAATGCATTTTGCATTACAATTAAATGTTGTAATAAAAGTCAGCATGGAGGGCGGTACTGTTTTATTTTTATTTATCCGATTTACGTTTTTAAAATATCTGAGCATATCCATTATGATATAAGCCTTTTTTCATTAGATTTAATGTAATCGCTATCAGGAGTTTTATTTAAATAGTAATCTATTAGTTTTTGTGCAGTGGTATTGCCGTTTAATAACTGTGATGGTATTGTACACTGAAGTAAATCCTTATCTCTGAGAAATTTAAAAATTGTCTGCCCGTCAAATTGTTCCTGATTAATGTTTTTTCCGCCTTTTGATTGTTCAAGAAAAAATCCGTTAATTTCCTGTTCAAAATTATTCGGTTCCGGAATTACAATAATTTTTTTCCCTAAATAAAGAGCCTCGCCTACAAGCTGGTTTCCTGCTGTAGTGACAAGGATTGAACAGTTTGCAAGATCTTCAGCGAATCCCTGCTGGGAAATTTTTTTAAACTTAATGTTTTTGTAATCAGAATGTTCATGTGAACAGTAAATCTTGACTTTTTCGCCGCAATTCTCAAGTGAATGCATGACTTTTTTTGATAAAAATCTTCTGAGATAGACCAGTACAAATCCCTTATTTCTCGGTCTGGCATCAAGAATGTTTTTATTTATAAAAACTCCAACCTGATGGATATTCCTGCCGGAAACCGGCTTTAACTCCGGAAAATAAAATGCAGATATTATTGTTGATATCTGGTTCATATGAAAAAGATTAAGTAATGGACTGACGACGGCTGCTTTATTTCTTAATTCCGACGGCAGATCATCTAGCTTGTAATATGTAAGAAAATGCTGATGATTTATACTGATATATGGAATGTGAAATTTTTCAGCAGCCTTCGGCAGTATACTTTCGAAATCCGTAATGACCATTTCCGGATTGTATTTTTCAAAGTCCTTGTACAGATGTCGTAATGTTTTCGGCGTGTTGTATAAAAATTTAATTGATTCCGAAAATGTTTTCACATAATCAATTTCTTTCCGATTATTGTAATGGAAAATTAGCCCCGGTATTTTTTTTATTTTTACATCAGTTTTCCTATAAATAGGATTTAAAAGTTCAAATGCATGATTCGGCGCATATACATGAATGTCGTATTTATGTTTAAGACTTTCAATTAAAGTAAAGGCTCTTGACGCATGCCCGCGGCCTTCACCTGCCATACTGTAAAATATTTTAGTCATGCAATACTCCCTGGATATGTAAATGTCGCTTATTTACATTAAGAAAAGATAAAGTTTTTTATAAATTTAATAAATAAAATATTAATAATGTTAATAATTATTTGAGATGTGTTACACCATAATTTCATGTGTTTTATATAATTATAAAATAAAAGAAAATTTATAAAAATTAAACTGAAATCAAATATTATTTTAACATACTTCGTCAATATTATCCGTCATACATGCTGTGTGTAAATGAAGCGTGTAAAAATTTTGTATTATGATAGGAGAAAAAAATGAAAACAAAAAGCAGAAATTTTGTTTTAAAACTGTTTGTTGCAGCATTGCCGTTCTGTCTTCTGTTCTTCCTGTTTGTGAATAATTCAGCAACAGCTGATTCTTCAACACAGAATTCATTCAACGGAAACAAGGCAAAATATGTTTTTTTATTTATTGGTGATGGAATGGGGCTTCCTCAGGTTTCAGCAGCTGAAATTTATGCAGGTGCAAACAAAAATTCAAAGTATCCTGATGGTTCACGAGTTTTATCTTTTACAGATTTTCCTTCTCAAGGTCTTACAACAACACATGATGCATCATCTTTCATAACTGATTCAGCATCTGCCGGTACAGCAATTGCGTGCGGTTATAAAACACTAAATGGTGTAATATCTATGGATGTTGATAAAAAAATTAAATATGATTCAATTTCTAAAAAAGCAAAGCAGATTGGAATGAAAGTCGGAATCATTTCAAGCGTATCAATTGACCATGCTACACCTGCTGTTTTTTATTCAAATCAGCCTTCAAGAAAAAACATGTATGAAATCAGCCTTGAACTTGCTGATAGCGGTTTTGATTATTTCGCAGGCGGAAGTGTAGATGATCCTGACGGTAAAAAAAGCAAAATGGAGAACAAGCCTGGAAATGTTTTTACTTATGCGAAGAAAAAAGGTTATAAAGTTGTAAACACAAAAAATGATTTTATGAAACTGAACAACAAATCCGGCAAAGCCTGGGTAATAACCGAACAGCCTGCTGATGGAGCATCAATGCTTTATGAAATTGACAGAAATAAAAGTATCTCTTCACTTGCTGATTTTACAAAAAAAGGAATTGAAGTTCTGGATAATGAAAACGGATTTTTCATGATGGTTGAAGGCGGAAAAATCGACTGGGCTTGTCATGCAAATGACGGAATGAGCGCAATTCGCGATACATTCGCATTCAGTGACGCTGTACAACACGCAATTGATTTCGCGAAAAAACATCCTTCTGAAACACTTATTGTTGTTACAGGTGATCATGAATGCGGTGGTATGACTATCGGATTCGCAGGAACTCAGTATGATACATTCTTTAATAAACTAAATGCGCAGAAAGTTTCTTTCGTGAAATTTGATGAAGATTTTGGTAAAATGAAAATTAAATCCGATCTGACTTTTGATGGAGTAATGCCTCTTATTACAAAATACTTCGGTTTGAAAACAGGAAAAGGCGGAGATCTGGATCTTACCGATTACGAAATGAATCTTTTAAAATCATCATTTGCAGAATCCATAAAAGACTCAAAAACACGCACTAAGGATGAGAATGCTGCAATTATCTACGGAGATTATGAACCGCTTACTGTTACAATAACACATATTCTAAACAGAAAAGCAGGAATAGGCTGGACAACATATTCACATACAGGCGTTCCTGTTCCTACTTACGCATATGGTACTGGTAATGAAATATTCAATGGGTTTTATGACAATACAGATATTTATAAAAAAATGTCAGCTGTAATGAATATTAAATAAGCCTCTCTTTAATAATAATATATTACCCCCCCTGATTATTTCAGGGGGATTTTTTAAATAATTTATAAATGGTATTGAAATGATAACAATTCGTCGTGTCAGAAAATATTTCGGATTTAACAATATAAAAAAAATTGATATAGCATTTGCGTCTATTTGCGTATTACTTAGTATTCTGCTTTATCTGCTTCCGACAGGTTTCGAAGGTGCTGTATCAATAAAATCACAAAGTGTGCGGGCACAGGTTACTGAAGTTGAAAATGACAGTATCCACCAGATAGGTCTCATAAAAACAGGAGAGCAGGAGCTGACAGTAAAAATACTGGATGGTAAATTCAGAGGAAAAGAATTTTATACTATAAATCACTTACTCGGAAGGCTGGAGCTTGATAAAGTTTATGAAGCAGGAGATAAAGTATTTGCAGTCCTGAATGTTGATAATAATAAAGTCGACGGGGTAACCGTAATAGATAGATACAGGCTGAATTATGAATTATATATATTTATTATTTTCTGCGGTTTTCTTCTTTAGATCGGAAGAGCACACG
>JBFZEW010000301.1:0-4637 GCA_041306665.1 Spirochaetota bacterium
CTGTGGCAAAATCCGTTCCGTGAACCTGTCCTATGTGTTTTGTTTCTTAGAAGACTTAAAAGTAAAATAAATGGCCAATAATACACTAATAATTGTTAATTATTTTACTGAATAAATTGAATAATTCCCGCTTATCCGGAAAATTTAAATAATGAAGCAGGTATATTTTGAGTAAAAAATATTTTCAAACAAGTAATATCGATTGCTTCTATAAATGATGAATAAACCAAATTTAATATAAGATGCTATTGACGCATTATAATTTCTTTTTAAATATCTTCCATAGACTGTCACAATCGATACATGGCAATTATCTTAGAATTTCTCTGTGTCGGATGCCATGATATATTTTTTTAAAGCAGAGGGATATGTTCCCTCTGCCGAAAATATGTTATTTTGACGAAATAGCTTTTACATCCGCGGCAGCATCGGTAATAACCTTTAAACCAAAAGTTTTAATCAGTATGTCTGCAACACCTGGAGATAAAAAACCCGGTAGAGTCGGTCCGACTCGTATGCCTTTAAACCCCAAAGACAGAAGCGCGAGCAAAACTGCAACCGCTTTCTGCTCATACCAGGCAATGTCAAAATCGAGCGGAAGGTCATTAATATCCTGAAGTTCAAACACTTCTTTAAATTTCAAAGCGATAACTGCGAGAGAATATGAATCATTACATTGACCAGCATCAAGAACTCTTGGAATTCCGCCTATATCGCCTAAATCAAGTTTATTATATCTGTACTTTGCGCATCCTGCTGTTAAAATTATCGTATCTTTAGGAAGCTGCTGTGCGACTTCAGTAAAATAATTTCTTGAAGTATGACGACCGTCGCAGCCTGCCATAACAACAAATTTTTTAATCGCTCCGGATTTAACCGCTGCAACAACTTTGTCCGCAAGAGCAAGAACCTGATTGTGCGCAAATCCGCCGACAATAAATCCTTTTTCGATTTCAGTTGGCGGCTGGCATTTTTTAGCTCTTTCAATTACGACACTGAAGTCTTTTTTTCCGCCGGAAGATCTTTCTGCAATATGCGTAATTCCCGGATAACCAGCCATTCCTGTTGTAAAAATCCGATCCCTGTAACTGTCTTTAACCGGAGTGATACAGTTTGTCGTCATTAGAACAGCTCCGTTGAATTTTTCAAATTCTTCATTCTGTTTCCACCAGGCATTCCCGTAATTGCCTACAAAATGAGAATACTTTTTAAATTCAGGATAATAATTCGCGGGCAGCATTTCACTATGAGTATAAACATCAACTCCGCTGTCCTTTGTCTGTTCAAGCAGTTCCTTCATGTCCTTTAAATCATGTCCCGATATTAAAATTCCCGGATTATTTTTTACGCCGATATTTACTTTTGTAATTTCAGGATTTCCATATGTTTCAGTATTAGCTTTATCAAGAAGCGCCATTGTGGTAAAGGCGATACTTCCAGTTTTAAGGACATACTCTGTTAACTTTTCTGCGGAATTATTCTTCAAAGAAAAAGCAAGCGCTTCAATAATGAATTTATAAACTTCAATATCGCTGTATCCCAATACCTGAGCGTGATGAGCGTAAGCCGCAACACCTTTCAAACCATAAACCATAAGTTCGGTTAATGAACGGACATCCGCGTTTTCAATTTTTAATACACCTACTTTCTCGGCCAATTCAATCGCTGTCGCTTTATCAAAAACATATGAGCCGGCTTCACCCATTGATTTATAATCAATTCCATTTTCCGCGGCAAATTTTAATTTTGCGTCTGATATTTCTTTAATCTTCAAGTAAAATTTTTCATCATCAAAATTCGCGTTTGTGATTGTCATGAACAATGACTCTGTAAAAAGATTTCCGATTGCATCGTTTACTTTCAAAGAATTTTTACTGTCCATAATCACAGCCGCATATCCTTTAATCGAATAAATGAGCAGATCCTGAAGATTTGCAGTAGCATCAGGCTTGCCGCATACACCTTTAATTGTACAGCCGCTATTTTTAGCTGTTTCCTGACATTGATAACAAAACATTGACATTGTGTCCTCCTGATTATTTTATTATATTTCCATCGATTGAGATAATTTTCTCATCGAAATTAATATTCACACCGCTGCGATTAATCGCTTCCTGAACAATCCAGGTTAGTCCGCCGCAGCATGGAACCTGCATACGGAGCACTGTGATTGATTTGATGTTGTTATTTTTAATTATTTCTGATGTTTTTACAACATAATCTTCCGCAGCATTATCTAATTTTGAACATAAAATAACTACGATTCGATTTTTAATAAAATCTGAATGAAAATTGCCATAAGCAAAAGCTGTACAATCAGCAGCAAACAACAGATCAGCATTTTTAAGATATGGAGCCATTGGACTCAAAAGCTTCATTTGTACAGGACAGTTTCGAAGTTGTGATTTAACATTATAACTGTCATCAGCATCTTCAACCTGGATGCTTTCACCTGGCGCTTTAATTCCTGTTTTATAATCCGGTACAGCAATATTTTGTAATTCAAGTTCTTCAACTGCTTCAGAAAGAAACTTATTTTCACCATGAGCATATAAATGCTTCAGATGCGCTGTAATTGTGTTTTCACCTTTGGAAATAATATTTATGATGGTTTTTCTTTCATCATAAGCCTCAGCTTCACGTTCGATAACTTCGATTGCTCCCTGCGGACATTCTCCAATGCAGGCACCAAGACCATCACAGAAATATTCAGCGACCATACGCGCCTTTCCATCAATCATTTGAAGAGCACCCTCAGGACAACCCGGCACGCAGTTACCGCAGCCATTACATTTCTTTTCATCAATTTGTATTATTTTACGTTTCATAATATACCTCAAATATCACTTATATTATGATATTATAAAATGTTTTTGACTTTGTAATTGACTTAAGTCAATTTAGTCATAATAAATATGGAAAAAATAAAAAAACTTCAAAAATGTTATCTTTTCAGCGGAATTGAACCTGAATTTTTAAAAAAAATCGCGGATAACACGGATATTGTCAGTTTTAACGAGAATGAATTCATTTTTTTCGAAGGCGAAGCTGGAAAACATTTTTACATTATCCTTGAAGGAAAAGTCGAAATATACAAATCTTCATCCGATGACAGGGAAATTATCCTCAGAACGATTGAACGTGATGAAATTTTCGCGGAAGTAATTATCTTCGAACAGGATACGTACCCGGCAACCGCAAAAACGTTAAGCAAAACCAAGCTATTAAAATTCAACAAAGATGATATAATTCAAATGCTTGAAAATACTGAGTTCAGAACCCAGTTTATTCGAACGCTTTTTCAGAAAATGCGCGAACTTGGTGACAGATTAAAATTTCTAAACTCAATGGATGTAGAAGAAAGATTTTTTTTCTATTTGAGTTCAAAATTCGGGAAACATCAGCATTATGAGATCAACCTCAGTAAAAAAGAATTTGCGCGCGAAATTGGTACAATCCCTGAAACTCTTTCCCGCATGCTTAAGAAATTCGAAACCCGCGGCATTTCCTGGAATAAAAACATCATATCCTTACCAGAAAATTTCTGGCTCTAATCTGTTAATAACCTGTCTTAAACCTGCTTTAAACCTGTCTTAAACCTGTCTTAAACCTGATAATTACATTGAAATGGAATTAAAATAAATCAAACAAGAAAAAATAGTATAAATTATAAATTTTCTTTTAAAAAAATTGTAAAAAATCGCGTTATACTAATAGAGGTATAATAAAATGAAATTAGAAATAATCCGCTATACATCAGCAAACCTGGATGGAGATTTTTATGGCGAACTGATTGACGCATCAAATTTATTCAATATTCCAGAAAGCACAATTTTTAAGGATTTATTGGATATAGTAATTAAAAACAATAATTGCTGTCATGTTTATGGACTTTTAACCGAATATCAGAATCATGCCCCTGAAACATGGGAAAAATTGAATTACAGTTTAACCGAAGATGAAATTGAGGTATTAGGAAAAGCTAAACAAAAGTATAAAATGTCGATTTCAAAACTCGCTTTCATTGGGTTTATTCTTTTCTGGGAACTGTTAATATATAGTTATAAAATCAGGTTAAAAATGAATACCGCAAAAGATTATTCATGTAGTTACATTACTATAAAAGAAAAATTTAAAAAATTGATCCCATATTTCATGAAAAGACTTAATATAATAAAAAAAGAATAAAAAAACAAAAACCATAAACCCAAAAAAAACATTTGAGAAACTTTCATTTTCAACGACGCTATTGCTGCGTAATCAGCAAAAAATCTTCTACTAATTTTCTAAATATCTATTTTAAAATCTATTTTGAACGCAAATCTTTTCCCTCATAAACATTCACGCCATCAATAGGATGAATAATCAGCCGCTCAATTTTCGAAGCAACACCAACAGCAGTGATTGGACGATATTTCCAAGGTAAAAGAAAACGATAAACTGGGCTTAAACTCTTTGCAATAGTCTCTGCGAACCGGAATTCTCCCCTTTTCCCTAGAAGAAGCGATGGTCTAAGTATCTGCGTTTTTGGAAAATTTAATTCAATAATTGATTTTTCGAGCCGTCCTTTCTTTTTTAGATAAAATGATTTTGAATTTTCATCAGCGCCGATTTATGATATAAATATAATTTCATCT
>JBFZEW010000302.1:0-4217 GCA_041306665.1 Spirochaetota bacterium
AGGCCGAAAAAAGCAGTTTTTCCTGCATCAGTGCAGAAAATGCCGCGTTGAATTTTTATTCCCAATTCCAAGTGATGAAGACCTTAACGATTGCTATGGGGAATCATATTTCGCAAGCAGAACTGACAGAGGTTATAATAATTATTTTTCCGCTGACGTGCGAAACGAAATTGAACGTGTTTTCCGTCTAAACATCAAAGATCTTGGTTTTAATGAGTTCAGCAAAGTACTGCGCAAGACAGGAAAGTCGCTCGATATAGGCTGCGCTGCCGGATATTTCGTAAACTACATGAAAAATACCGGATGGGATGCGCATGGAATTGATGTTTCAAAGCCATGCACAGAATTCGCCGTTAATGATTTAAAATTAAACGTAAAAAACGCAGGGTACCTTGAAACAGAATATGAGAATAAGTTCAATTTAATTTCAATGTGGGCAACAATAGAGCATTTGCAGAATCCTGAAAAGTTCATTCAGAAAATCTATAACGACCTTGACAATGACGGCTGTCTTTACATTTCAACATGCCGGAGCGGAATTTTCAATTTTAAAATATTTTTTTCACAGAAATGGCGTTATTATAACTTTCCGGAACACATATTCTTTTTTACAAAAAAAAATCTCGTGAGACTTTTAACAAAAAATGGATTCAAAGTTATTAAATATAAAACTTATGGAAGCGGAATAAACGTGAAGCATAAGCGTCTAAAAATATTATGCGATTTCGCAGCAAAAAAACTGTACTCGGGCGACATGATGCTGTTAGCTGCGCAGAAGATCAGGAAATAGAATGATTGTTGAAAATAGAATAGAAATAGTACGCGAAATAATTGAAAAACAGAAAAAAGCCGGAAGGAAGATAGGGTTTGTTCCTACAATGGGAGCGCTTCATGAAGGACATTTATCTCTTGTTGAAATTTCAAAACGGAACGCGCAATTCCATGTCATGAGTATTTTCGTAAATAGAATTCAATTCAACGAGAAATCTGACTTTGACAACTACCCTATCGAAATTCAATCCGACCTCAAAAAGGCTGAAGACGCAGGAGTCGACCTTGTATTTATTCCGGACGAAAATAAAATGTATGATAATCAGCTGACATTTGTCGAAGTAAGCAATCTGACTGATATTCTATGCGGTGAGTCACGTCCGGGACATTTTAAAGGCGTCTTTACTGTAGTAACAAAATTGTTTAATATAGTTCAGCCCGATATTGCGGTTTTCGGACAGAAAGATATTCAACAGGTTGTAAGCATTGAAAAGATGACTTTCGATTTAAACATACCGCTAAAAATAATTATAGCACCGATCGTACGCGCCGGAGACGGGCTTGCGCTAAGTTCAAGAAATGTGCGCCTAAGCAGCAGCGAAAGACAAAGAGCGTTAACAATAATTGAATCTTTGCGTGAAGCTGAAATACTAATTAAGTCGGGTGAAACAAATTCCAAAATCATAAAAAGCGCGATGTCAGAAATAATTACGGCAAAAGGCAGTCCTGAAAAAATAGATTATATTTCAATAGTTGAATATTCAACTCTTCGAGAAACGGATAAAATACAAGATAAATGCGTTATTGCAGTTGCCGTATTTTTCGGCCAAACACGTCTTATTGATAATATGATAGTAACTCCCGGAAAAGAAATCAAATGCGTATACTGACAATTTCGTTTATAGCTGTTCTTGTTATTTCTTGCAGCCCATCAGGACCAATAACACCCGAAAATGCTTTTAGTAAATTCAAATCCGCATATTCAGAAGAAAATACCGCTTTAATGCTGTCCTTAATCTCACAGGAAAGCAAACTGAAAATTGATACCGCTGTAAAAATAATAGCGTCAATGGATGAAAACAGCAAAACAGGATTTTCAGAACATTATGGCTTGAAAAAAGAAGCACTAAACAATCTTTCCAATCAGGATTTTTTGAAAATACAAATTGTATTCATGAAAAAAAGCGGAAACGAAATTCATAAGGCTCTGACATCCGAAGCAATAGTCAAAGCAAATAAAAACAAAAAATCCGCCGAATTTATAATGTCAAACAGCGTTATATTTAAACTGCAGCGAGAATTCCCATACTGGAAAATTGACATAACATTCTTCTAAGAAAAATACAAAGGACATTCAAATGAAATTCTTTTCTTGACAATGTTTCATGGTATTTTAACATATCCACATCCATCCTAACTTACAGTAGATAATATAAAAATAAGGAGAATATATGATAGAAAATGGTATGTTTGCCCAGGTTCATTACACAGGAACATTATCCGACGGTGAAGTATTTGACAGTTCCGCAGATAGAGAACCGCTTGAATTCCAAATCGGAAGCGCCATGGTAATTCCAGCATTTGAAGATGCAGTAAAATCAATGGAAATTGATTCTGAAAAAGAAATATCAATTAAAGCAGATGACGCATATGGACAGTACAACGAAGATATGATTCAGCAGGTATCCCGCTCGGAAGTTGAAAAATCACTTCCGCCGCAGGAAGGAATGACCATACACGTGCTTCTTGAAAATGGCAGTCACGCACCTGCTTTAATCAAAACAGTAACTGAAGATTCCGTATTTCTTGACTTCAATCATCCGCTTGCCGGAAAAGATTTAAATTTTAAACTTAAACTGATAAGCATCCACGAAGAAGCACAGCAAAAAGGCTGCGGATGCGGCGGCGGTTGTGGTGATGACTGTGATTGTGATGATGATTCAGAAAAATGCGGCGACTCAGGATGTTGCTGCGGTAACTGATTATTATTTGATTCTAAAATTGGGAGAGCGCCAGCTCTCCTTTTTTTACAAAAAAATGAAGTTTAAATGATACTGTTTATTTTTTCCATTGAGATACATTATGGACACATCCCGTATATAAATAGAAAGACAATACAATGAATCAGGAAAATCATAATACACATCCGCGAACATGTATTATGACTTCTACAAAGAACTTTTTAAGCAATTCAACATTTCAGAGCAAAAATATTTAAAAATCAGATTGATATGATTTCACCTTACGCTAAATGCACTCTAATTTCCGGAAGTCTTACTGCTCAATATAAAGATTAGTCTCCACAAAAGCGGGAAACGCTGTATTATTCGATTAACAATAAAGAGATTGAGATCTTCAGGAAAGCGCAATAAAAGTATTTAGCGTCCATCTCTATGCTTGCTTCTATAGCTTTTATTTTGTTTTGTTTTGTTTTGAAATGTACTGATGCCGAAGTATGCTGAAGGTTTAAAAAAGTTCTAAATAAGACAAAAAAACATTAAGAGTCGAAAAAGAGACTCATGAATTAAAAAAAATAAAATTTCTGCAGCATAATAAAACTGATATGCTGCAGATTCATTCTTATTTTTTTACAGTTTTGAGAAGCTTCTCTGCTTTCGTGTATTCACCATTAAAAATATAAAGCATGCTTAAATGCGTATAATCAGCAATTGTCATGGACTGAGCAGCAGTGTTGAGTTTTATTTCCATTTCAGTAATTTTTCCTTCAACATTACCGACTTCAGAAAGTTTATTTTCATAGGTTAGCGTTTTTAAGTAATCCTTGAATTTATCATACAATGGACACGCTCTTAATGCGGTCTGAAGGTAATCTATTGCCTCCGAGTATCTTCCAAGATGATAGCAGCAAAAACCGTAAAATTTATTTACAAGGACGTGATCATCTGCAATGTCTTTAATTCTGTCCAGGCATTCCATAGATTTCGCGTAATTTTTCCATTCATAGTATACTGCTGAAAGAAGATAGTTAGTTTTCAAATGTTTGAAATCCATCGCTATAACGTTTTTAAAATGCACTTCAGCTTTCTTGAATTTTTTAAGATTATAATTCGTCATGCCTGCATAAAACTGCCCTTCTATAAAATCGGATTTTTTTTCAACCGATTCATTAAAATGTTTCAGAGCAGTCTCATAATTACCTTCATTGTAAAATTCAACGCCAAGATTTAAAAGAACCTTGTAATTTCTGTCAATGTTCAATGCTTCAATATATATATTTTTTGCACTGTTACTATCGCCCATTTTGGAATAAAGTTCACCAATATTATTATAAGCTTCCATAAATTCAGGGTACATTAATATCGCTTTTCTATACTCGTCAAGCGCAGGTTTATAATCGCCTTTATCAGTCAGGCTAAGAGCATTATTGTAAATTACAACTGCTTCTGCAGGAATTGAATATGCCGATTTCATATTTACCTCGGAAA
>JBFZEW010000303.1:0-11324 GCA_041306665.1 Spirochaetota bacterium
AAGCATTAACTGAATTTCAGCGGATGCTTCAGGTTCTGTTAATAAAGGTTTATTTTCCCATAAATTTTGAAACCATTCTACAACTTTTTTCATCTTTTCCTGAACATCCATATACTTCGCTTTATCAGACTGCGGATGCTTGAGCCGCATTAATACGTTTTCATAAACAAAAATTCCCTGATAAATTGAAAAAACATAATTTAAAAAAACATAGCTGTGTTTAAAGATCTGTTGTTCAGTCATTTTCCGCTCCGAATTTAATAATAATTCAGTATGATAATTTAATCGTTTAATTGCAATTATTATACTGAATTACTCCGTAAATATTAAAATTTTCTTTTATTTTTCCAGCAAAGTGATAACATTAAAAGAACAATAACACCTGATTTCAAAGCAATTTATTTCCAGAATCACAAATGTAACATGACTTTTTTAAAACTTGAACTTTTTTTATAACCGAGGTTAACATGAAAAATAAAAGCAAAAGCCGCATCCGTATCTGGATTCAAATTTTCTTTTTTATTTTAATTCTAATGATTTCAATCAATCACACTTTTCAGGAAAATGGCACTGGAATTTCATATCTTTCGTCAGCATCAACTCATGCTATTTGTCCATTCGGCGGTGTTGTATCAATTTATCAATATGTTGTTTCAGGAACATATGTTAAAAAAATCCATGAAAGCAGTTTCATTCTCATGTGGATTGTTTTTTTTCTTGCACTAATTGCCGGTCCTGTCTTCTGCGGATGGATTTGCCCGTTCGGAACTTTTCAGGAACTGCTGAGTAAAATCGGCCGGAAAATTTTCAAAAAAAAATTCAACCGGTTTATTCCTTACAAATACGATAAATATTTTCGTTTCACGAGATATATAGTTCTCACAATGGTAATCATTCAAACGGTAAAATTCGGAATTTTAAAATTTTCTGATGTTGATCCGTATTTTGCTCTTTTCAATTTGTGGTCAGATGAAGTCACACTGCTTTCTATAATAATCCTAATTGGTATAATTCTGCTTTCATTTTTTATTGAAAGGCCATTCTGTAAATATGCCTGCCCGTATGGAGCAGTTCTGGGAATCTTCAATTTTTTCAGAATCTTTTCAATAAAAAGAGACGATCAGAAATGTATCAACTGCAAAGCATGTGATATTGCCTGTCCAATGAATATTCCAGTATCATCCTCAGATACAATACGGAATCATCAATGTATTTCTTGCATGAAATGCAGTTCATCACAAAGCTGTCCGGTTGATGATACCGTAAATCTGGATTCCGTATATTTCCTGAAAAATAAATTCAAAATTCCGGAAAAAATAATCGGATTGATTATTTTCATAGTGTTTATTGCCGGAATCGGCAGTACAATGGTGTTCAATCTGTGGAAAACTGAAAGCGGAAAAGAGCCTGCAAAATATTCTGAAGGTGAATTTTCCGGATTGAATAATCCTGCTGATATTAGAGGATCATATTCATTTCTTGATGTCGAGAATGCTTTTGATGTAAAAATTGATATCCTGGCTAAAGCATTCGGAATTACAAATATTGAAAACATCTCTGATTTCAAAATTAAGGAATTTGAAACAATTTATAAATCTACACCTGAAAAAGAACTTGGAACTGACAGTGTAAGGTTATTTGTTGCATTATATAAAAATCTGCCATTTACGCCGGAAGATACCACTGTTCTTCCTGCGCCTGCAGCTGCAATTTTAAAAGAAAAAATATCTGAAGATGAATATATTAAATTAAAAGAAAAAATAATCAATTTATCCGATTTCAAAGTGCAAACTTCTGATGTTTCCATTGAAGAGCATAATGCCAATGAAAACACGGATAAAACCATTAAAGGTACGACAACTTTTAATGATCTTAAAACATGCGGCTTAAATGATCAGGAAATCAAAAAAATTCTTGGAATTGAACCTGGACCTTCGGGAACTACAATTAAAGATTACTGCAGCCAAAATGGAATCGAATTTTCTTCGGTTAAGGAAAAATTTCAAACCGCAGTTGCATTAAAATAAAAATCTGTAATGACAATACTGCTTGATAATTTAATCAATCAGTATTGTCATTAACAGGCAGTAATAATTATTAAAAAACAATATACAAACGCAATTACATATTTTACTATTGATAAATCTAAATGGAGGATTGAAAATCATGAGTCATGAGGTAAATTTAAAAAAACTTAATGCCATCAGCAAAGAAATTTCATTGCTTACGCATACTTTTTCAATTCTCGGATGGGACCAGGAAACTTATATGCCCGAAGGCGCGGCAGCAGAAAGAGCCGAGCAGTCTTCATTATTATCAAAATTGATCCATCAGCGTGCGAGCAGCAACGAATTGGAAAATGTCCTGTCTTCACTCGGCTGCACGGATTCCAATCCAATGGGCGATATATCTTTGGACGATTACTCCAGACGGCTTGTCCGACGAGCGCATAAAACATATACTGATGCCGCAAAACTTCCTGAAAATCTTGTCATGCAGATTGCAGAACATTCTTCTATTTCACAAAATATATGGGCAAAAGCAAGAGCCGACAATAATTTTTCAGCTTACCAGCCCTATCTTGAAAAAATGACAGACCTGCTCATTCAAAAAGCTGAAATTCTCGGCTATAATAATCACATTTATGATGCGCTGTTAGATCAGTTTGAACCATGGACAAAAACAAGCGAAATCCAGCAGCTTTTCAACAATCTTCAGCCTAAATTAATTTCATTATTGAAAAAAATTACATCCTGTCAGCAGATTGACGATTCAATTATACACAGAAAATGGGATATTAAGCGTCAGAAGGAGTTAAGTGAATTTATTTTGAAAGAAATGCATTATGACTTCACAAAAGGCCGCCTCGATGAAAGCGCTCATCCATTCACGACAACTCTCGGATCCAGTGACGTTCGATTGACAACCCGTTACAATAAAAATTACTTCAACATGGGTCTTTACGGATCAATGCATGAATGCGGACATGGATTATATGAACTCGGGTATCCTGAAAAAATGCATGGAACATTCCTGGGTGACGCGGCATCAATGGGCATTCATGAAAGTCAAAGCCGTTTTTGGGAGAACATAATCGGGCGGAGCCGGGAATTTTTTACCGCATATTTCGACAAAATTGCAGAAATATTTCCCGAACCTGCCGGAGGCAGCACCCCGGATGAATTATTCAGAGCTGTCAATAAAGTCGAGCCTTCATTCATCCGAGTTGAGGCTGATGAAGTAACTTACAGTCTTCACATCATTTTAAGATTCAGACTTGAACTTCAGATTTTAGAGAAATCTCTCAAAATTAAAGACCTGCCTGAAGCTTGGAACGAACTCAGCCGTGAACTTTTAGGCATTACTCCCGAAAATGATTCACAAGGCGTTCTGCAGGATGTTCACTGGTCTTTCGGCGGAATCGGTTATTTTCCGACATACACTCTTGGAAATCTTTACAGTGCTCAATTCCACCATTACATGAAAAAAGATCTTAATGTTTCTGAATTGATTGAATCAAGAAATCTTCTTCCAATATTAGACTGGCTGCACGAAAAAATTCACAGTAAAGGAGCGCTTTATACAGCGCCGGAACTCTGCAAACTTGTCACCGGTGAAGACCTTAATGCCGAGTATTTTTCTTCATACATATACGACAAGTATAGCCGTATATATGATTTTTGAAACTTTATGAACGATTTTTTTAATATTATTTTTCAGAATGAAGATTTTATTGTTATTAACAAACTTAAAGCAATCAGTTTCCATTCGGAAAATGGCCCAGGGCTTTTTCATGTAATTCAGAGTAAATTTGAAAACATTAAACTATATCCTGTACATCGAATCGACAAAGTTACGACAGGTCTGATGATTATAGCGAAAAACTCAGAAGCTGCTGCTGAATTCGGGAAAATATTTGAAACCCGATTAATAGAGAAAACATACATGGCATTTTCCGACTGCAGAGGGCGTCTTTCTGAAGGCACAATTTCTGGTGACATGAAAAAAGCGCGCAGAGGAATGTATGTTTTAAGAAAAACTCAAGTTAATCCCGCGATAACTGAATTCAAAAGCATTCAAATTGAAAAAAAATTATTTTTATTTTTAATACGAATTCATACGGGAAAAACACATCAAATAAGAGTCGCATTAAAAAGTATAGGCTCGCCGATTTTAGGTGATCCCCTGTATTATCCGAAAAATAAAATGCAGAATGAACACAAGATAACATATCTTCATTCTTTCAGCATTAAATTCGAATTTAAAAAATTTAACTATTCTTTTAAAAATTTTCCGGAATATAAAGACTTATTTAAAAATAACGACTCGGAACGTCTTGCGAGACAAACAGCCGATGAGTTTATCAATCCTTAAGCCATTCCTGTTCAGGAAGCGGTTTACTGAAAAAATATCCCTGAAACAAATCACAACCCAGCTCTTTTAAAACATCATAATGAGTCTGCGTTTCAACACCCTCTGCGACATTTATCATGCCAAGACTATGTGTCATGTCAATTGTGCTTTTCACGATATTATATGCCGTATTGTAAAGAGTTAATTTTTGAATGAAGGTTTTGTCTATTTTAACTGCGCTGCAATTCATACTGAATATGTGATTAAGAGATGAAAATCCTGTTCCAAAATCATCAAGATGAATCTGAATGTTGTTCGCCTCAATCAGCATAAGGCTTTCTTTTACGACATCAGGGAGTTCCATCACGCATGTTTCAGTAATTTCTATGACAATCCATTCGTTTTTTACACATTCATCTTTAATAATATTCAAGCATTCTTTAATCAATGATTTAACAATAAGGTTCTTAAAAGAAAAATTCACGGCGACAGAACAATCGCTTCCGTGTTTTTCATTATATTTTTTTATAAATTGACAGCTTTCCCTAATCGTGAAAAGCAAAATGTCATTGATTATGTTTGATTTTTCCGCTACATTAATAAATAAATCCGGAGGAATAACTCCAAGATGGGAATTATTCCATCTCAAGAGAGCTTCGAAACCTTTTGGTTTTTCATTAATGTTCGCGTACTTAGGCTGAAAAACAAGATTCATTTCCTTCTTCGCCAACGCCTGATTTATAACAATTTCAATTTCAACAAGACGTTTCTGCGCGGAATACGTATCAGCATCGCAAATAATTAGTTCATTGATTCTGCCTTTGCAGAGAAAATCAATAGAAGTTTTCCCCTGTGAATAAAGTTCCTCTCTTGTACTTCCATTTACAGGTGAAGCCGTATAGACGAAATAGAAACTGTTGTTAATGTTTAAATTCTGATAATTAAGAAGGATCTCCGTTTTCTTTATCATCTTCTTGATTTTTTCGGAAATTATTTCAGGTGCTAGAATCCCTTTCGATACAAGAGCAAAAATTCCATTCCGAAGATAATATGCTTTCGTCGCGGAATCTAAAAATTTTGAGTTTTCCTGAACAATTACTTTTTTAAGCATTTTTTTTAATTCAATTCCGAAAAGATTACGGAGAGAATCATATTGAGTGTGTTTAACAAAAATAATTGACAAAGGTTCCATAATTACATTTTCATCAAAAAACGACCGCAAATTCGGAATACCGGTTTCCTGATCCTTTTTGGAAAAATTCAAATCAAGACTATTTTTTATATTAATGAGCGTATCAAAAAATTCTGATTTATTGATCGGTTTTGTGAGATAGTTATCTACGCCTAACTTAAGACCTTCTTTTACGAATTTAAAATCACTATATCCGCTTATTATGATATACCTGCAGTCAGGATTAATGATTTTCATTTCTTTAATCATTTCAAGTCCAGTCATTCCAGGCATACTGACATCTGTAATTACGATGTTTGTTTCAACCGTGTTGAAAATTTCAAATGCTTTTTTCACATCGGACGCCTTGCCTGCGACTTCCATGCCGTATTCACTCCAAGGCACCATTGCTTCGATTCCATCAGCGATGAAAGACTCATCATCTACTATTAAGACTTTATACATAGTCCTCCGAATAAATAAAATCAAGAGGCACGGTAAACTTGATAGATGTTCCAAAATGTCTTTTTGAATCAATTTCGATTCCGTATTTTTCACCGTAAAGAATTTTCATGCGGCGGTTAACATTAATTAAACCGATATGATCCAATTTTTCAGTATTATTATTCATTCTTTTCCGAATCTCAACCAATTTGTCTTCTTCTATTCCATGCCCGTTATCTGTTATATAAACTACCATATCATAACCGGATTTTGATATGTCAACAGAAATTAGGTTATTGTCACGTGTCAAATCAAATCCATGCACAATGTAATTCTCAATCATCGGCTGAAATAAAAGTTTCTGGATCTTCTGATCATATAATTCTTCTTCCACGTGAAATTGAAAATTCAGCTTATGTTTATATCTGACTTTAAATAAACTTAAATACATTTTACTGATATCAATTTCTTCTTTCACCGTTATAACAGGTTTTGTTTTAAGCGATGAACGCAAAAAACACGCGAGGAAATAGGTCATATCTTCAATTTCCTTTGATCCTTCGGAAACGGCTTTCATTCTTATCACTTCCAGAGTATTATACAGAAAGTGAGGATTAATCTGCGATTGAAGGAATTTTAATTCCGCCTTTTTGTCTTCGAGCTGATGCACGTAATCCTTCATAATGTGCGTCTGTATTTGATCTATCATTGAATTAATATTAAACGCGATCATTCCAAGTTCATTATTGGAATTTCCAATATCTATGCGTAAATTAAAATCATTTTCCTTGATTTTACTGAGACAACCTATAATTTCAGAAATATTTTTTCCGTAAGTTTTCCTGAAATAATGAAAAATGTAAAGATAAAATATAATCAAAAGAAACGCGACAACAGGAAAGATATACGTGATCATCATGACCATTGGACTTTTCGCGGCAGAGCTGATTAAACCGATTACATATACTCCTGAATCGGAATTATCAAGAAGAATACCCTTAACAGATTTAATTGAGGAATATTTTTCCTGCGAAAGATTTTCGGTCATTGAAGAAATATCTGGAATTTTACCTGAATATTTGTCAGGAACATTGCTGAAAATAATTTCTTTTCCGGAATCGCACGCAATTACCCATCCCGATGAATCCCGATAATTGAGTGAGCTTACAGGAATGACATTTTTTTTAAACTGGAAAACAAAATAACCTACTTTCCCAAAGGTTTCAGAATCGTAAATAGGGAAAATATGACTTATCAGATTGCCTTCATTGTCCAGAATTCCAGCTGTGAAAAATCTTTTATTCTTTGTGCTGAATTTATAAATTTCCTCTGAAAATCCGGTATATTCCTGAAAATATTCGATTGTAATCGTATTCGTATCGGATTTTTGAAAATATAGTATCTGATTTTGGACAAGACTGATCAGATATATATTTTTCAAATTTTTATCTTTAAGAATATAATTATTGATGTATTCAAAAAAATCAAGATTTCTATCATCACCTGTGTTTAAATAATTTATGAAATTGTTTTTCAAATATTTGCTTACAGGATTTTTCAAAAATTCGTTCATGGCCGAATTGTAACTGTTTTTCGCATAAATTGCCTCAGTAAACAAATCAACGCTTGATTCCAGCGAAGAAAAATATTTTACGGCAGAGACTGCGTCCGCATAATTTTTACTCTCTCTGTTTCTGTTGTCATATTTTGTTATGGAAATTACGAATAGCGCGGTAATAATTATAATCATGATAATTATTGTTAAAGACAATGTCGCAAGAATTTTTTGAAAACTTAAATTATACGCATTTTTATTTTTTTCAGATTTATTCATATTTTATATTTTTTTATACCATGTGAAAAAGATATTATTATCATCCCGTTAAAACTATACACTAACAACACAGCCTTTTTCAAAACTACATCCAGATGATTCCAGGCGGATGGACCAATACAACCCGAAAGCAGTATTTTCATTTTTTAAAATCATAAATACCGTTCTATCTGCACTTGTACTAACAAGAGAATATAAAATCTATGAAAATTTCTCTTTGCAGAGAAAATGAAATTACATCAGATTCATTATCAATTGCCTAATAATATCCGCTATGTTATTAAAAGTCAAGAATGGGAATATTTATTTATTTCTTTTTAATTTATGTGAATGATGCTTTGATATAGATTAGCTGGTGATAAAAGTTACTTTAAATTGTGTCTGTGTCTAACAAAGCAATTATGAATGTTTAATTTTGAATTATGGCTTTCTGCATCCGTAATAACTCTCACCTTTATAAACTTTATCAACTTTATGAACTTTATGAACTTACATCGAATATGCATTCAGATAAAGCATGAAACCCCACATGATAAAAAAACTGATGATGATAGTGAAATTGGCAATTGTGCCTGAAACAGAAGCATCATAGTCAAATTCAACCGAAAATGGAATTACAGCCATCGCGACAGGAAGTAAAATGCACATGAACAGAACAGTACGGTACTCAAGCGAAAACGGCAGAAATAAAAACAACGGAACTGCAATAACTATACCTACTGCATAGCGTACAAAAATTGATTTTAAAATGACAGACCACTGGGATTTATCGAATTTGAAATTCAGTAGAATTCCTATAACAAGAAGACTCATTCCCATATTTGCGCGAGCAGGAATTTCAAGAACCTTATAAACATTTTCAGGTACAATAATACCTGAAAGATTGACAATTATAGCAATAAAATAAGTAATGAATGGAACAGATTTTCCGAACAACTTAAGTGAATCCTCAACAGTTATTTTTTTATCCGACCTGATTGGAGAATAATAATAGCCGATAAAATAAGCGACAACGAAAAGCACAAAAGCATTGCCGAGATCAAACATTGCAGCCATTTCAAGACCTTTCCGCCCGAACAGACCTTCCATTATGGGAAAAGCGAACAACCCGACGTTAAAACTAATTGAACACAAAAGTCCAATGCCCTTTTCAGATTTAGAATGATTTCTGAAAAGAAAAAATGCAAAAGCCAGAACTACCATTGAAATCACGAAACATAAAACAGGAAGCACTGCTAATGAAAAACTGATATTGATTCGCGATATGGTATTGAAAAGTAATGCCGGCAAAGTCAGGTTTATAATTATACGTGAAGCGGCTTTTCCGTGATCTTCATTGATTATACCGATTTTTTTTGCCGCAAAACCGGTAAGTATAATGATCATTGTAAATAAAAAAGTAACGTTAATATTCATAAGTTACATCATGACGCAATTTTCATATTAATCAATAAAAAAATCCAGATCACTGCCTGCTTTATTTATTCCCACTCAATTGTCGCAGGAGGTTTGGAAGAAATGTCATAAACCACGCGATTGATGCCCTTAACTTCATTGATTATGCGGTTTGATATTTTCCTGAGAACATCTTTCGGAAGATCTGCCCAGTCCGCGGTCATCGCGTCAACGGATTCAACCGCGCGGACGGTAATAACATTTTCATAGGTTCTCTTATCGCCCATTACTCCGACAGACTGCACAGGAAGGAAAATCGCGAATACCTGCCACAGTTTTCTGTAAAGACCTGCAGCTTTTATTTCAGAAACAATGATGTCGTCAGCTTCTCGGAGAATATCAAGTCTTTCTTTTGTAATTTCACCGATTATACGGATAGCCAGACCCGGACCAGGGAAAGGATGACGGTAAACAAGTTCTTCGCTCATTCCAAGTTCAATGCCGAGAGCGCGGACTTCATCTTTGAACAGCTCTTTTAAAGGTTCAACAACCTGTCCGGATTCAATCAGTTTAAGCACTTCCGGCACGCGATTATGATGGCTCTTAATTGTATCAGAAGGTCCCTTAGTTGAAACAGATTCAATAACATCAGGATACAAAGTTCCTTGAGCAAGAAAATCAAACCGGCCGATTTTCGCGGCTTCTTCCATGAAAACTTCGATAAATTCCTTACCGATAATTTTACGCTTCTGTTCAGGATCAGTAACACCGGCAAGTTTATTCAAAAATCTGTCTGCCGCGTCAACGGTAATCACATTAAGATTCATCTGATCACGATAACGTTTTTCAACTTGGATTCGTTCGTCTTTACGGAGAAGACCGTTATCGACGAACACACAGTAAAGTCTGTCACCGATCGCGTTCTGGATAATCTTTGCGGCAACTGAAGAATCAACACCGCCTGAAAGACCAAGCAGCACAGTTCCATCTTTAACAGTCAGGCGGATATTTTCAACTTCTGTTGAAAGAAAGTTTTTCATGTTCCAGTCAGCTTTAAGTTTGCAGATTTCAAAAAGAAAATTGGAGAGAATCTGTTTACCTTCAACTGAGTGATGCACTTCAGGATGAAACTGGATGCCGTAAATATTTTTACTGCTGTTTTCAATTGCTGCAAATTCAGCATTGGATGATGAGGCAGTAATGACAAAACCTGACGGCATTGAAACAACTTTATCACCATGACTCATCCACACAGTTTGAGTTGATGAAGTGTTTTTAAAAAGAATACTTTCAGCTTTCAGATTTATGTCAGCATGGCCGAATTCTTTATGTGAGGAGCCTTCAATTTTACCGCCGAAAGCATTAACAATAACACAAAGCCCGTAACATACACCCAGAACAGGAACATTGAGATTAAAAATATCATTAGCAATCTGTGGAGAATTTTCTTCATATATGGAAGAAGGACCGCCGCTTAAAATTACTGCGGATGGATTATGCTTTTTTATATTTTCAATAGATTCAAAATAAGGAATAATTTCAGCATATACATTCATCTCACGGACTCTGCGCGCGATCAATTGAGTATATTGGGACCCGAAATCTAGAATTAAAACTTTTGAAGAAATTGAATCAACTATACCTGCCATTATTTTCCCTCTAACTCTTTTATGTACTGCATTAAACCTTTTTCGGATATGGATTTATTTTTCTTTATGATGCCGGATTTCATATCTTCACGATAATCAACAAGTTGCTGATAGTATTTATCATTATTTAAAGCAAGAATGTTGATCGCATAAAGCGCAGCATTTAATCCGCCAGCGCTTCCGGAAGGCATTGCGGCAACAGGAATACCGCCGGGCATTTGCAGAATGGAAAGAATGGAATCCATACCGCCTGAAATATTTGACTCAACAGGAACACCGATTACTGGAAGAAGAGTATAGGAAGCGACAACACCGGGAAGATGAGCGGCACCGCCGGCAACAGCAATAATAACTTTAATACCACTGCTCTTCGCTTCAGAAACCCATTTTTTAGTCTGCTCAGGGGTTCTATGTGCTGAAGAAATAATTACTTCATATTCGACATTAAAATCATTTAAAGTCTGAAAACATTTCTTAA
>JBFZEW010000304.1:0-9568 GCA_041306665.1 Spirochaetota bacterium
GGGCAGGTATTTTCATTTCGAAAGACAGAACAAAAGACATGATTTGGCCTGACATGATTTGGATGTGGATCATTGCCTATGATTTATGGAATTTCGCCTACACATACAACTGTATCGCGGACCATTCATTTTACGCCGGAGTCGCTCTGTTGATTTCCTGCACAATACCGGCGTTTTTCATTAAAAAAGGCGCTTGGCTGCAGCATAGAGCCCAGACTCTTGCGCTGTGGGCGATGTTTGTAATGACAATACCTCAGTTCGCTGACAGAATTGCACCGGTTGCAACAACGCACAACCCTACTGCTTTTTTTACGGTAAGCTTAATCGCTTTAATCGCGAATGCGCTGCTTGTAGTTTATCAGTTCAGAAAAATATTTAAAAACAAACTTAATCCTTTGAAAGATGAAATATTTACCGAGACAAAGGCGTATAAAAAGATTATCGCGGATAATAACTAATTCCGGAACATTATTGAAATCCATGAATATGAAATAATGTTTTGTGAGCGTGTTCCTGAAAAAATTTTTCACGTAAAGTTACAAAAATCAGGAACATCACCTCTAAAGCGAACTCTCCTTAAATTGCAGATGCTATTCGACTTGTCGGCATTAGTACATTGCAATCGAAGGAGAAAATTTCAGTTTAAAAATTTCAAACACCGCGCGCGAATGTGAATTATCTTAGATACCTGAAAAAATTATCATGCAGATATTATTCTTGCATCATAAAACATCTGCATAAATTTAATCTTCGGATGGAATGTCATGAATAAACCGGAATTGATAAAACCAAACAGACCATTGGATGACAAAGCCTCATATGTAAGTGAGACAGTCAACTACTGGAGCAATGGCTCGATCTCATCCAGATCATTTTTCAATGAACATGGCAACATCATTCGTTCGCAACAGTGGAATGAAAATGGAATTCTCCGGAAAGACTGCGAATTTCTTAACGGCCTGAAAAACGGTTTAGAACTTATTTACTCCGAAAAAACCGGAAACCTTATTTCGAAGTGCGGTTATGTTCAAGATAAATTCAACGGATGGTGCGAATTCTTCGAAGAAAGCTCCGCTGAATATTACCTCAGAAAAAAATATTTTTACTTAAACGGCATTCAGCAAGGCGATTATTCAATTTTTCACAAAGACGGCAGTCTGGAGGAAAAAGGTTCAATGAGAGACGGCAAATACGACGGAGAACGCATCCAGTTTGGTCCTTCTGGCAAACCAAGCTGCATAATGCGGTATCTGAACGGCAAGCTGCACGGATGTCTTGAAGATTTTCACGAAGATGGAACACTGCAGAGATGTTCACCGCACAAAGAAGGAAAAAAACACGGAATTGAAAAATCATACAATCAATCCGCGCAGCTTATTTCACGTACATGCTACATCGAAGGATCTGACAGCGGTGACTTCGGTAAATTTGAGGAAAATAACGAACCTGAAGTAATTGAAATATTTCATCATAACGGCGCGTTAAAAGAAAGACTTACTTATTTAAACGGGATTGCAAATGGAGCATATGAATTTTTCAATGAAGAAGGCAAAAACTCGGAACGCGGCAACTACAAAGCCGGTAAAAAACACGGTGAAGTTATTTTATATTTTCCGAATGAAGATAAAATACAATTCAAGAAATCCTACACAGACGGAGTACTAAATGGAATCACTACAGAGTATTATATTTCAGGGAAAATTAAAATAACCTCCGATTATGAAAATGATGTTCAAAAGGAAATAATCGCATATTTTGAGAATGAAAACATATGCTACAAAAAGAACTTTATTAACGGCACCTTCATTGAATTCTATGCCACCGGAAAAGCCAGAAGAGAAGCGTCATTTTCAACCGACATGCTTGGGACGTCTGAAAAACTGGAAGGCGTGGAAAAAGGCTATTTTTCATCCGGCATTCTCATGTACAACTTTGAATGGAAAAAAGGTTTCCGGCACGGTAAAACAATAAATTACGATTCATCGGGATTGCCGGCCTCCGAGCTTGATTATTCAGAAAACATTTTAAAACATGCAATCTATTTTGAAAACGGAAGTAAATACTGCGAACAGACTTTTCAGGAAGACAGTTCATGGAATGAAAATTACTTTGATGAAAAAGGAACACTATACTTTTCCAGATTATATAATACAGACGACTCAATCAAAGAAGAAATTGACTACAGAACTCCAGAAAACTATACAATCAATTGATGAAAAGCTACAATGACAACAGAAAAATAAAATTGTTTCCCATTATTTAAAAGTAAAACATCTGCTATGCACATTTCTGCCAAACAATATTAACCGATTAAACTTCAACTGTGCAAATTTACTATTACCATGTTGTTTCCCGATTATCAATAGTTTAGTGCAAATTTTATACACGCGCCATGATAATAAAATCTTTGACATTTTCGAAATTATAATGAAGAATAACCCTCAATAAAATATGTCACAGTAAATATTTTAATAAATTTAAATAGCATATTACAATAAATTGGAGGACTAAATGAGTAACCAGAAACAAGCTTATTTTATCGGGGGCGGTATCGCGTCACTCGCGGGAGCAGCTTATCTCATTCGAGATTGCGGATTTGACGGGAAAAACATTCACGTGCTTGAAGACATGCCGATTCTCGGAGGCAGTAACGATGGAATCGGAACACCGAAAAAAGGATTCGTCTGCCGCGGTGGAAGAATGCTTAACGAGGAAACTTATGAAAATTTCTGGGAATTATTCAGCTCAATTCCGTCTTTAACTCAAAGCGGGAAAACAGTAACAGAAGAAATTTTGGAGTTCGATCACCTGCATCCGACATGTTCAAAAGCGCGACTGATTGATAAAAACGGTAAAATTCAAAATGTAAAATCAATGGGATTCGACATGTCTGACAGAATGGCGCTTCTGAAACTTATGCTTACCCCTGAAAAAAAACTTGATAACCTGTCAATTCACGACTGGTTCAAAAATACACCGCATTTTTTTACGACTAACTTCTGGTACATGTGGCAGACTACATTTGCCTTTCAGGAATGGTCCAGTCTTTTTGAATTCAGACGCTACATGAATAGAATGATTTTTGAGTTTTCCAGAATTGAAACGCTTGAAGGTGTTACGCGTACTCCGCTTAACCAATACGATTCCGTTATTGTACCTATTAAAACTTTTCTTGAAAAGAAAAAAGTCGACTTTACATTAAAATGCACAGTAACTGATCTTGATTTTGCAGCAGGTGATGGAATCACTGTTACTGCAATAAAATATAAAACTGATAAGAAACCTAAAGGCATACTCAAACTGAATGAAGGTGATCTCTGCTTTTTAACAAATGGATTCATGACAGACCGGGCAACACTTGGTGATTTAAAGAAACCTGCAAAAATGGCAAAGGAAGCCCCAATCTCAGGCGCACTCTGGGGGAAAATTGCTGCAAAAAAACCCAACCTTGGAAATCCTGAACCTTTTTTCAAAGACAAAGAAAAATCAAACTGGATGTCTTTCACTGTGACTTTTAAAGGTAATAAATTTTTAAAAAGAATTGAAGAATACACAGGGAACGTCCCAGGAAGCGGCGCCTTAATGACATTCAAAGATTCAAGCTGGAGAATGTCAATGGTTGTTGCAGCTCAGCCGCATTTCAAAGGTCAGACTAAAAATGAAACAATTTTCTGGGCATACGGACTATTTACAGACAAAAAAGGTGATTACGTAAAAAAAAGAATGAGAGACTGTACCGGCGACGAATTAATAACAGAGCTTCTTCATCATCTTCATTTAGAAAATGAAATAAAAGAAATTAAAAAAGACATTATTAATGTTATTCCATGCATGATGCCTTACATTATTTCAATGTTTCAGCCGCGTGCCATGACTGACCGTCCTCAGGTAATACCTGCTGGATCAACAAACTTTGCAATGATCAGTCAGTATGTTGAAATTCCTGACGACATGGTTTTCACTGAAGAGTTTTCAGTCAGAGCTGCAAGAATTGCTGCGTACGGTCTGACAGGAACTGATATAAAAATTAAACCTGTTACGCCTTTCCGTAAAAAATTATCTGTAATTTTTAAAGCTGTCAAAAAGTCATTGAGTTGAAATATTTTCCGGATAGATCAAAAACTGATTTATCCGGAATTAATATTCAGTATAATTCAACATCACATTAGAGGTGTAAAATGAAAAAAACAATCATGCTTTTTTTCTTTCTGCAGGCATCAATTCTTTTTTCTGCCGCCGAACAGATAACTGAAAAAAACTGGCGTAATCATCCTTCCATTGTTGAAGTCAGAAATATATTTACTGAAATCGAAGATAATTTAAAAAACGGTAAAATAAAAAAACAGAATGAAATAAACCGTGAAAATGAAAACGGCAATACAAGAAATATCTTTTTCTTTACAGACAAAGAAGAAAACATACGAAAATGCATTGTTGAAACCGGATCGGATGATTCTGCATATGTAATTTCACATTATTACGACAATGATCTGACTCTGCGTTTCGTTTTTGTTCAGGCGGGAGCCGTCAACGGCGCTTCAGCGGAATATAGAATTTACTTCGACAAAGATGGAAAAAGAATCTGGAATAACATGCAGTACAAATCAAAAGAAAACTATTCATTTCCATCTGAATGGCCTGACGCACAAATTTTATTTAATCCAATGTCAGAAACAGCCGTCGATTAACATTATGAATCAGACGAATCATAACAGTACTTTCACGGCTGTATCTCAATACTTAAAAAAACCTTGTTCTCATTATTTCAGAAACATTTTCACGTATTTCAGTTTTCCTTTATACGGCGCGTAACGGATTGGAATATCAAGCCATGTCCCGCGCTGCATTACTGAACGTTTATTGGAAAATAAATCAAAGCTCGCCTTCGCGTGATAACGACCCATTCCGCTGAAACCGACACCGCCGAAAGGAAGTTTCGGATTCGCCAGATGTACAATTGTATCATTAACACATCCGCCGCCGAATGAGCATTTATATAACACTTCTTTCCTGAACTTTGAATTTTCCGCAAAGAGATAAAACGCCAGCGGCTTTGGTCTGCTGTTGATAAAAGCAATCATTTCATCAGAATTAGTCCACTCAAGGATTGGAAGTAATGGACCGAAAATTTCCTCAGCCATTATCTCGGAATCCGCAGTGACATTATCCAGAATTGTCGGAGCGAAATATTTTTCATTGTCAACATGATTCCCGCCGCACACAGCATTTCCGCACTGGAGCAGACCCGCCATTTTAGCGCACTGCTTTTCTGTAATCATCCGCGGATAATCCGGACTTTTATACGGATCATCTCCGAATAATTCTTTCAATGCTATTTTCATGTTTTCTAAAAGTTCTTTTTTAATTTCACTGTGCGCAAGAACATAATCCGGTGCAATACAGGTCTGTCCGCTGTTTAAAAATTTCCCCCAGACAATCCGCTTCGCAGCGACTTTTAAATTCGCAGATTTATCAACTATTGCAGGACTTTTTCCTCCAAGCTCCAGAGTAATCGGCGTAAGATTTTCAGCCGCTGATTTCATTACAATTTTACCAAGCGCTGCTCCGCCTGTAAAAAACATGTAATCATATTTTTCAGCCAGCAGTTCCTGATGCACTTCCCTTCCGCCGGTAAAAATAGAAACATACTCCCGAGGGAAAGCCGCCGTTATAATTTCAACAATAACTTTTGAGGTTTCCTCCGAATAGTGCGCGGGCTTAAGAACAGCACAATTGCCGGCTGAAATCGCTCCAATGAGCGGAGAAATCAAAAGCTGAAAAGGATAATTCCATGGAGCCATGATCAGCACAGTACCGAAAGGTTCCGGAATAATGTAACTCTTCGCTGGAAAATGCACGATAGGTGTACTCACCTTAACGGTACGATTCCACTTTTTTAAATTTTTAATATGTACGCTTAATTCATCAAGAATGATCCCGATTTCAGTTTCATATGCTTCAAATTCAGATTTGCCAAGATCATGAAAAAGTGCTTTTGCGATTTTCTGCTCATTTGCAAGTATCACTGATTTCAATTTTTTCAGCATTGCCAGACGGAAATCAACATCTTTCGTCGCATGAGTTAAAAAATATTTTTTATGATTTTCAACTGCCTTCTTAATATTATCAGTCATTTTGATTCTCCATCTATTGTAATTTTTTAAAACAATAATAAATAATAACACATAAGTATGAAACTTACAATAAATTTACAATAAAACCCATCAATTTCAGTTCTTCTTATATGCAAAAAGGACCATTACTTTTCAGATTTTACCAAAGCCATCTTCGCCGCTTTAGCAATACAAAGTTTAAATGTATGTTCAAATTTTACTGACGGCAAACACAAAATTGATTACTTATTTCATGATAAAAATATATTGTTGCAAATTTAACACCGCTGAATGAAAAATTATTTTAACAGTTGATTATTTATAAATGGAAATAAAACCAAAAATGAAATGTAATTTTATAAATAGAATGAATGAATTAGGCGCAAAGAGAATTCCGTTTCTGGCTGTAATCGATTTTCAGATGAAAGATCCGGAAGTTCTGCGCCTGGATGAAATCAATCCTGATGAAATCGCATATTATTTCAACGGCAAAACAAATGCTGAATTGAACAACATAACTCAGCAGGTAAATTTGAAAATCGTCAATTACCCGGAATATGAAATTTACCATGAACAGTTTCAGACAATTTTTAATTACATGTACAATGGCGATTCATGGCTGATAAATCTGACAACCAAAACGGAAATTCAAACAACCGTTTCGCTTTTAACTGTTTTCAACAGCGCAGCAAGTTTATATAAATTATTCTACAAAAACAGATTCGTGTGTTTTTCGCCGGAAACATTCATTAAAATCAACGAAAACATAATCAAAACATTTCCCATGAAAGGGACAATTAAATTTGAAAACAGAAATTCACTTGATCAACTGATGGACAATCCTAAAGAACTCGCCGAGCATTTAACGGTCGTTGATCTTCTCAGAAATGATTTATCTATTGTGTCGAAAAACGTAACTGTCGAGAAATTCAGATATCCATCACTGATAAAAACTGACCGCTCAAACATTTGGCAGACAAGCTCTGAAATTTCAGGCGAACTTGAACCTGACTGGCACCACAGAATCGGCAGCATCATTTCTAAACTGCTTCCAGCGGGATCAATAACAGGAGCTCCGAAACGCAGATGTGTTGAAATTATAAACGAAGTTGAAAATCACGAACGAGGATTTTACACCGGAGTCGCCGTATTGTTTGATGGTTTTACAATTGACAGCTGTGTATTAATCCGGTTTATTGAATCAAGAGACGGGAAACTATTCTATAAAAGCGGAGGCGGAATAACAATATACAGCGATCCGCTCGAAGAATACAGGGAGATGATAAATAAAATTTATGTGCCTTATCAATGAAACTTTTAAAATATTCAACAACAGTGTTTTCAACGCGGATTATCACAATCGCCGCTTCAACAAAGCGCGCGCCGAACTTTTTTCACTGCCTCCAGCGGACATCAGGAATTTCATTAACACAGAAAATCTGAATCCGGATTTTACTTACAAATGCATTATTGTTTATGACAATGAAATTCATGATATAATATATGAACTATATAAAATAAAAAACATAAAATCTTTAAAACTTATTCATTCAAATGACATCAATTACAACTATAAATTCAACAATCGGGACTTGATCAACAAACTTAAAGATAAAAAAGAAAACTGCGACGACATTCTTATCGTTAAAAACGGAATGATAACAGATACGTCTTTTTCAAACATCTGCTTTCATGATAAATCCGGATGGTATACTCCGTCATCGCATCTTCTAAACGGTACGACACGAATGAGACTCATTGACACAGGAAAAATAAAAGAAATAAATATTGCCGAATCGGAAATTACAAAATTTGAAAGAGCATCGCTGATAAATACATTCTACGATCTTGATGTTCTGACTCTCGATACAGCTGAAATCTTCAGTTGACTTAATCAGAAATTAGAGATGATCACCATACCACTGCACAAGCAGACTTGTAATAACAACTCCCATCCAGACAAAAAACCCTAATAGTGCAGGTTTGTATCCGGTGCTTAACAATTTCTTCAAATCAGTTTTCAGACCAATTGCACTTAATGCCATAATTATCATAAACTTACCGGTCATACGAAATGCATTTAATATCGAATCATTCACAAATCCCGAAGTATTTACACCTGACATAAATACAAAACCGATTATAAACCATGGGAAAATTTTAACAATATTAAAACCTTTATCTGATACACTGATTTTATCAAAGCGTTTTCTGCTGTCCGCAAGAAATGTAAAAAACAAGGTGACAGGAATAATCATAAGCGTTCGCGTAAGTTTTACAATCGTTGCATAGTCACCTGCTTCGTTTCCGTAAACATATCCGGCAGCAACAACAGATGAAGTGTCATTGACTGCTGTACCGGCAAACATACCGAAACCCTGTTGTGATAAATCAAGTAGATGACCTAATGCAGGGAATGTAAATACTGCAATTACATTAAATAAAAACACCACAGAGATTGCATAGGCAACATCCTCATCTTTTGCATCAATAACAGGAGCAACTGCAGCAATTGCCGAACCGCCGCAAATTGCAGTCCCGGCTCCAATCAGACTCTTTAATGAAAAATCCACTTTTAAAAATTTACCTGCAAAATATGTAATTACAAACGCCGAAGTCATTGTCGTTAAAATTACAAGTAGTGAACTCAAACCGGTTTCATATAACTGCATCAGATTAAGTCCTGAACCCAGCAGAATTATTGATATTTGAAGAATCTTCTTCGATGTAAAATTAATTCCAGGAAGGAAAAAAGTTTTAATATCGAATAAATTATTAATTATTATTCCTGAAAGAATACCGAATACTGCACCACCGACTACAGGAAGCATCTTTCCAGCCAAATAAGCAGCGGACGCAATCAGCAATGATAATATTATCCCGGGTAAAATCTGCTTTATAAATTTCATTTAAATTCTGCCATAAAGTTAAAATTTGATAATCATTGTTATTTTTTGAAGTATATTAGCAACATAATTTTATTTCCCAACAACCCGGTGCCAACAACCCAGTGCCAGGTTTGACCGCATTTTCACCTCAGTGCCAGGTGTGAACATATTTTCGCATCGGTGCCAGGTGTAAAATCATTGGACGTCGTATATTCGGTGCCAGGTTGGATAGGTAAACACTAAAATTAACTTTTTTTTGGTGCCAGGCTTGAGTAGTTTTTGCCTCAGTGCCAGGTGTAAGTATATTTTCGCATCGGTGCCAGGTGTAAAATCATTGGACGTCATATATCCGGTGCCAGGTTGGATAGGTAAACACTAAAATTTACTTTTTTTGGTGCCAGGTTTGAGTAGTTTTTGCCTCAGTGCCAGGTGTGAACATATTTTTGCATCGGTGCTAAGTGTAAAATCATTGGACGTCGTATATCCGGTGCCAGGTTTGAGTTAGTTTTTGCCTCAGTGCCAGGTGTAAAATCATTGGACGTCGTATATTCGGTGCCAGGTTGGATA